>CALJUJ010000174.1 GCA_937975525.1 uncultured bacterium | reverse complement strand
TGCCGCCGAAGGCCTCCCCGCGGAGGGGGCACCGAAGTCTATCGATCCCGGCATCGACCGCCCGCTCGGTTGGATGTTCTACGACTGGGAATGCTTCCCGACGGGCGAAGGGGGCAGCGAGGACAAGGGCCGGCCGCTGTTTTTCGAGGCGCGGCTCGCGAGCGGCGTGCTGCGCGTTCCCGGGCGTGAAGAGGTGATTGCTCTGAACGAGGGTCGGCCATGATGCTCACGAAGCTCGTCGAGTACGCCGAGCGGGAGGGGCTCGGCGACCCGGACTTCGAAACGCGACAGGTGCACTACCTGCTCGATTTGGGGCAGGACGGTAGGTTCTTGGGTTTGATTCCGCTTGGGGACGGAAAAGGCCAGCGGCGCTCGGGGCTCCCGCGGGTTCCAAGCAACAACAATCCCGGGAGTAACCGTTTCCTTGTCGCCACGGCAGAGTACGTGTTCGGAACAGAACGGAAAGTGTCCACTCCAGGCACTGAGAGGAGTGCGGCCGCGTACCGGGAACTCGTCGGGTCGGCTGCCAATGAGAGTGGGGACGATGGGCTGCGTGCGCTTGATCGCTTTCTCGGGGACCCAAGGTGTCTAGCAGAAGCGGATGCCGCGCTCGCGCGGTTGGAGGGCCAAAAAGAAAACGAACGGTTCCAGAAGGTCATCGTGCCGGCATTAGGTGGAAAGCCTGTTCATACACGGGAGGCGGTGCGTCAGTGGTGGGTAGCGAGCAGAGCGAGGGGCGATGATGGCTCTCGTCTCCGCTGCCTGGTTACGGGGGGGGGCGGTCCAGTCGCGAGGACACATCCGAAGATCAAGGGCCTTCGCGACCAAGGCGCACTCGTATCGTTTCAAGAGCCGGCGTACACGTCGCAGTTCCTTGAGAAGGGCGAGAATGCGCCAATATCGGAAGCCGCGGCTGCCAAGTATACCGAGGCAATCAACTCCCTGCTGGAAGCCGATCCTGCTACAAAGCGCCGCAAGTCCGCTATCGACCTCGACCAAGCCGTCGTCATCTTCTGGACGAGGGAGCCGAGCGACGCGACCAGCTACGTTCTCGATGTGCTCAATCCTCCCGCTGACAGCGGCGAAGCGGTTGCAGCCAGCATGGCGGTCTGGCAGGGCAGGCGGTCCACGAACTTCTCACCTACCCCGTTCTACGCATGCACGCTCGCCGCAAATACGGGGCGCGTCGTCGTGCGTGACTGGCTCGAAACAACGGCGGCGGCCGTAAAGCAGGCGCTCGATCGCTGGCTCGAGGACCTGTACGTCGGCGTCGGTGAGCCCGAGCCCGTCCCGTTGCCGCGGCTCCTCAAAGCTCTTGAGGTAACGCCAGAGTCGCGCAACGACAAGCGCGGACTGCCTCCAGGGCTCGCAACCACGCTCTTCCACGCGGCCGTGCTCGGCGCCCGGCTTCCTGTCTCGCTGCTCGCTGCGGCCGTCGCGCGCATGCGTGTGCCTCCAAGAAAGAGGGAACGGGGAGATGTGCTCCGGCTTCGCGTCGCCGTCATCAAGGCCGTGCTGCGGCGCACCTACGAACGAAAGGAGATCGATGTGGCCCTAGACGAGAACTACACCGAGCCCGCCTATCTTCTCGGCCGCTTGTTCGCTGTTCTCGAACGGCTCCAGGGAGAGGCCAAGGGAGAGGTCAACGCCACCATACGCGACCGTTACTACGGTGCGGCGAGCACCACCCCGGCGGCAGTGTTTCCGCGCTTGCTGGGGCTCTCGGTGCACCATGAATCCAAGCTCCGCAAGGACAAGAAAGGCCTGGCGAACTGGTACGACCAGCGAAAGGCGGAGATCGTGTCGAAGCTTGCGGCGGCTCCGCTTCCGGCAACCCTTGATCTGCAGAGACAGGGTCTCTTTGCGGTGGGGTATTAACACCAGCGCGAAGAAGAGGAAGCGAAGTGACCCAAAGAAGGCTGAGGCCGATACGGATGTCCAGAACGAATCCGACAACGATCGAAACGGGGATGCGTCATGAGTGGGCAGGCAGAAAACAATATCATCAACAAGCGCTTTGATTTCGTCCTGTTGTTTGACGTGCAGGACGGAAACCCGAACGGCGACCCGGATGCAGGCAACCTCCCGCGCGTCGACCCGGAGACTGGGCACGGCCTCGTCACGGACGTTTGCGTCAAACGCAAGGTACGCAACTACGTGCTCACGGCGAAGAACGGTGAGCCGGGATACGACATCTTCATCAAGGAGAAGTCGGTGCTCAATCAGGCCATCGCAGCGGAGTACGGTTCGATCGGGATCGACCTGGATAGCGCGCCAAAGGAGAATTCCGACGGGAATAAGCGCAAGGAGAAAGGCAAGGCTCAGGGAAGCGAGGTCGACAAGGGGCGGGCGGCCATGTGCGCGCGGTACTACGACATCCGTACCTTTGGTGCAGTAATGAGTACCGGGCCGAACGCTGGCCAGGTCCGTGGCCCTGTGCAACTCACGTTTGCGCGGTCCATCGACCCGATCGTGTCCCTCGAGCACTCGATCACGCGGATGGCGGTGGCGACGGAGAAGGAAGCGGAAGACCAAGGAGGCGACAATCGCACCATGGGTCGCAAGGCGACCGTTCCCTACGCCCTCTATCGCGCACATGGATTCGTCTCTCCCGGTCTCGCTGAGAGGGCTGATGGCCGCCGTGTCCAAGGTACCGGGTTCACGAACGGCGACCTCGAATTGCTGTGGGAGGCGCTCGTGTCGATGTTCGAGCACGATCGCAGCGCGGCGCGTGGGCTCATGACTACGCGCGCTCTCATCATCTTCGAGCACGACTGCAAGCTCGGAGACGAGCGGGCGAGCGTGCTTTTCGACCGGGTGCAGGTAAATCGCCGGGATCCGTCGAAGCCCGCCCGTAGCTACGCGGACTACGAGGTCAAGCTGGCTGGCAAGGTTCTGACGGAAGTTCACAAGTCCGTCCCGGTTTCGACGACCCGCATGGGGTGAAGGCAGTCGTTGGGGGAGAACGGGGGGACGGACCGTGGACGTCGACGACGACCTCGCAATCTCGGCCCTATCGCACTTCGTTTACTGCCCGCGCCGTGCGGCTCTCGTGCACGTGCTGGGCCACTGGGCGGAGAACGTCCACACGGCAAGTGGGAGGATCGTTCACGAGCGTATCGATACGGGCGAGACGACGACGCGGCCGGCGGTCGCCATCCTTCGCTCGGTTCATGTGCGCTCCGAGCGACTGCGGCTTCGCGGTATCATCGATGTCCTCGAGGTTCACGAGACCGAAGCGGGCAAGCGGTTTCTGCCCGTCGAAACGAAGCGCGGGCCGCGGCGACGTTGGAAGCGCGATGAGGTGCAGCTGTGCGCGCAGGCGATGGCTCTCGAGGAGATGGTGGGAGTCGGCATCGATGAAGGGGCTATCTTCCACGCCACTACCAAGCGCCGTCGCGTCGTCAGGATCGATACGGCGCTGCGGGCGGCGACGGAGCGTGCCGCGCGCGAACTCCACGTGCTCGTCACCGAGGGCCGCGTCCCATCCCCGGTGCGCGATCGGCGATGTCCCCAATGCTCTCTCAAAGGAGCCTGCCAGCCCGATGACATAAGCCTCCCCTCGACCCTGGGACAGGCGATCCGCCTGCTCGACCCTTGACCAACGTGCTCAACACGCTGTTCGTAACGACGGAGGGAGCGAGCGTGCGGCTGGAAGGGACGAGCCTGCGCATCGTGGTCGAAAAGGAGACGAAGGCACAGGTACCGCTTCATCACCTCTCGTCGATCGTATGTTTTCCGCGCGTGTGGATGTCCCCCGATGCGATGGCGGCTTCCGCCGAAGCGGGAGCCACAGTCGTGTTCCTCGACTGGTCGGGACGCTACCTCGCACGCGTCGAGGGCCGGCAGGCGAGGTCCGCAGCGTTGCGGCGACTCCAATACCGGGCTGCGGACGACGCCGAGCGAACGTTGGCCCTGGCCCGAGGGTTCGTGGCCGGCAAGGTCGCGAATTCGCGTACGGTGCTTCGGCGTGTCGGGCGCAGTCGCGTGAATTCCGAGACCAAGGCAGAACTCGAAAAGGCGAGCAAGCGACTCACGCATCTCCTCGAACTCATGCTCCAGGCCGAGAGTCTCGATGTACTCCGCGGCTACGAAGGAGAAGCGGCATCCAGATTCTTCGATCTCTTCGAGAGGGTGCTCGCAGAAACCGGCTTTGGGTTCGAGAAGCGCACGCGGCGACCGCCGCGCGATCCGGTCAACGCGATGCTCTCGATGGGATACGGTTTGCTGGCGACCGATTGTCAGAGTGCGGCGCAGGCGGCGGGCCTCGACCCCGCGGTCGGCTTCCTACATGCTGAACGACCCGGTAGGCCGTCGCTGGCGCTCGACCTGATGGAGGAGCTTCGACCGGTCGTCGTCGATCGGCTGGTCCTGTCGACGTTGCGGCTCGGACAGTTCAAGCAGGCGGATTTCGAAACGCTCGCTAGTGGCGAATGTCGATTCAAGGAGAACGCGCGTCGTCGTTTCGTGGTCGAGTACCAGGAACGGAAGAAGGATCTCATCGGCCATCCCTTGGCTGCCGAATCGATTTCCTACGCCATGGTTCCGCTCGTGCAGGCGCGCCTGCTCGCACGTGCGGTCCGCGGCGAGGTCGAGTACGTGCCGTTCCTGCTGAAGTGACCATGCGGGTAGTCGTCTCATACGATGTGGAGACTACGACCAAGGACGGGAGGCGCCGCCTTCGGCGCGTAGCGAAAGCGTGCAAGGGGTACGGGGTGCGAGCGCAGTATTCGGTGTTCGAGTGCTCTGTCGGCTCGGTAGAGTTGGTGTCGCTGCGAGCCGCGCTGCTGAAGATCATCGATCCGGCTCACGACAGCCTGCGCATTTGGCATGTGTCGGAGGATGACGCGCGGAAGACCGAGCACTACGGGGTGCGGGAGCCTCTGGACGTGGATGGCCCGCTTCTGTTCTGACTTCTCGCGATACCGCGAACCCAGAGTGAGCGATGTGAGCCCGCAGGTTCGCGGTGTCGCCGTCACGCAGCATTCTGCACACAAGCAGATCAGATTGCTGGGCGAGACTCGCGTGTCGGGCCGGTTCGCGATATCGCACCCAAAAAGCCCGTGCGTTCAAATGGTTGAGCGCGGGCCATCGGGGAGCCGTCATCGGCTCCCCGCGGATTGAAACGCGCTCGCGGCGGTCCCGCCCGCCTCGTCAGCATCATCGGGGAGCCGTCATCCGCTCCCCGCGGATTGAAACGAGTC
>CALJUJ010000173.1 GCA_937975525.1 uncultured bacterium | reverse complement strand
TCGCGGCGGGATCGGCCACGGCAACGTCCACTGGACCGGCAACTTCGACGAGATCCAGGACTTCGAGAACGACATTCGCAATGCGTTCGGCGGCGCTGGCTTCCTCAGCGACGAGGACTTCGCGCTCACGCAACACCCGCTCGGGACGACCAAGGCGGGCCGGTCGGCCGACCTGGACGCGCTCGCTGCCTACGTCGCCTCGCTCGACGCCACGACGATTCCCCGCAGTCCCTGGCGCAACCCCGACGGCTCGAGCACGCCGTCGGCGTTGGTGGGAGCAGGAGTCTTTCGCGACCTGGGTTGCGCGACGTGCCACAACGGCCCGAATCTCACCGACAGCGGTCCCGGCGGCACCCTGCACGACGTCGGCACCGCGCGCACGAGCTCGGGGCAGCGGCTCGGCGACCCGCTGCCGGGAATCGATACGCCGACCTTGCTGGGCGTATGGGCGACGGCGCCCTACTTCCACGACGGCTCCGCCGCGACGCTGGCCGACGTCTTTCGCATTGCCGGCGGCACACTCTATCCGGCCGAGGATGCATCGCCGAGTGGCGGCGCATGGATCATCGATCAGTGGGTCGAGCTGAACTACGACGATACCGCGCACGGCAGGGCCCTCGTGGGCTTCGGCCCGAACCCGGCGCGCCTGACGTTTTCCGGCATCGACGGCGGCAGCGGCGGCATCGGCGCCATCGAGGCCCGCTACAGCAACGGCTACGCGCTCGATGCGGCGATCATCGTCAACGGCGTCTCCCATCCGGTCTGGCTGAGCACGCCGCAAAACACATCGTGGGCGCACGTGAACTGGGCCCGCGTCCGTGCGGAGGGCGTCTTGCTGCAACCCGGGCCGACCAACGTCGTCGAGTTCGTACCGAACCAGGACGTCGGCTGGTCGGACATCAGCCTCGACGACATCTTGGTGTCGACCGCGGACGATCTCGTCGCGGCGGCGCCACACCGCGCCGCCGGAGCCCTGGCAGCCGCGGACCGCGATGCACTGCTCGACTATCTGCGCCAGCTCGACGGCGAATCCGCAGGCGCTCCGGTCGGAACGGCAACGGCGACGCCAACGGCCACGCCGACGTCGATTCCCTCGCCGACCCCCACCATCACTCCGATCACCCCGACCGTCGCGCCGACGGCAACCCGCGCCGCGGGCTGCCCCCCGCAACCGCTCGCCGGCTGCATGCAACCGGAACGGTCGCACCTATCAATACGACACCGAGACGCCGGCCGAAGCAAACTCGACTGGCGATGGCAGGGCGTCGCTGACTTCACCGAGCTCGGTGATCCGACGCTCGCGGGCGACTCCTACCGATTGTGTACCTACATCGGTGGCGAGCGAGCGAGCACGGCCGAAGTAGCGTTCGGCGGCGATTGCGGGCGACGCCCCTGTTGGCGCGGACGCAGCGGCCACAGCTACACCTTCGTCGACCGGTCCGCGTCGCAGGATGGACTCAAGCGAATCACGTTGCGCAACAGCCGGCGTGGAGTGCGTATCGGCGTCGCCGCGGCAGGGGAGCGTTTCACTACGCCACTACCCATCGCCCTCGGTGAAAACGTCATCATCCAGATCCAGCGCGCCGGGGGCGCTGCGTGTTGGCAAGCCTCTTTTGCTCCACCGGCTCGCATGCATCTCTCGACCCGCTATCGCAACAGCATGTGATCTCCGAGGATTCACCACCACTTCCAGGCGGCTTGCCGTGCAGGCGACGCTCGAATACACGAGCTTGCGTGACCGCTCCGGCGAACAACCCGATCATCACTTGTGCGGCGTATCTTGGTGGTGTCCACGAAGCCAACTTGGCGATCGAAGACATCAGCGAAACCTCGGGGCGCGATGGGCGCTTCGTGTGGGTCGAGATGTACGAGCCCAGCAGCGAGCTGTTGGCCCAGATGCGGGGCGAGTTCGATCTACACGAGCTCGCAACGGAAGATGCGCTACGAGCCCACCAACGGCCCAAACTCGAGGAGTACGACGGTTCGATGTTCGTGGTTCTCCGCAACGTGGCACTCGCAGATGGGACGCTGGTTCTCGGGGAGACGCATTTGTTCGTCGGCCCGCACTACGTCGTCGTCGTTCGCCACGGTGCCGCTCCGCCTCATCCCGAGGTCCGGGCGCGCTGCGAGGCAGCACCTCGGCAACTCGCGAACGGCCCCGGCTTCGTCCTCTATGCAGTCATGGATCAGGTCGTCGACGAATTCTTCCCGGTCGTCGAGTCACTCGAGGATCGCCTCGAGAGTATCGAGGAGGAGGTTTTTTCCGCTCAGGGTCGATCCACGCACGAGCTCGCGGGACAGATCTACGCGCTCAAGCGCGACCTAGTGGCTGCGCGTCGTGCCGTCGCGCCACTCGTCGAGGTGTGTAGCCGCCTCGTGCGCTTCGATGCAGCGTTGATCACCGACGAGACCCGACCCTACCTGCGTGACGTGTACGACCATGTAGTCCGAATACACGAGAGCCTCGAGCAGCTACGCGAGCTCTTGGCCACGGTGGTCGATGCCAATTTAGCCATGGTGACCATACAACAGAACGAGGTTACCAAGCGGCTTGCCGCCTGGGCTGCGATCATCGCCGTACCGACCATGGTCGCCGGTGTCTACGGCATGAATTTCGAGTACATGCCCGAGCTACGAGCGCGACTTGGATACCCGTTGGTCATGGCGGGGATGGCCGTGCTCTGCACGCTCCTATACTGGCGGCTGCGCAAGGCGGGCTGGCTCTGATCTACTGGCCACCCGGGGATCCGTGCTACGGATCGCA
>CALJUJ010000172.1 GCA_937975525.1 uncultured bacterium | reverse complement strand
CACTACGGCGCCCTGCAAGGGCTCTACCCGTGGCAGGCGGCGTGGCGCCACGGCCTCGGCTCACTGCTGCGGTGTCGCCGCGACCTGGCCGCGCGACCGCCACGGGCTGCGCCCGCAGCCAGCGAAGCGCCTTCGCACCTGCGCGGCGCCGAGCGCGCCGCGTGGCTCAGGGCTGCGGCAGGCGAGAGCCTCGCGGATGCGCTGACCCGCTTTCTGCCCCTGTGGGACGCGACGATCGCGCCGGCCCTGGTCGAAGGCAACCGCGTCTGGATCGTCGCACACAACAACATCCTGCGAGCGCTGATCGCTCACCTCGACGACGCCGACCTTCCCGCAGCCCGCCTGCGCACGGCCCAACCCTGGGTGCTCGAGTTGGACCGGCAGCTGCGCCCGATCCGTCGCCTCGCCCTCCCGTGACGCTCACCGTTTCCGTCACCGACGCTGCCGTTCTAGAGTGCGGCGGCGCCATCACGAGGCGTTGATCGGCTCCGACGCATGCGCCTGCTCACTCGCTATCTCACGCGCGAAGTACTCGCCTACGCCGCCGGGGTCTTCGTCCTGATCCTCGGCGTATTCCTGGTGCGGCGTAGCGCTCTGCTGCTCGCCGACCTGACCGAAGCCGCCCTACCGCTCGATGTGATGGCGCAGCTGCTGGCGCTGCGCACACTGATGGCCCTCCCCTCGCTGTTGCCGGCGGTCCTGTACATCGCGACCCTGTTGGCTCGCGTGCGGTTGAACGAGAATCGCGATCTGGAGGCTCTGCAGGCGTCGGTGTTGTCGCGACCACTGATCTATCGGTCCCTGGTCCCGTTCGTCCTGGGCGCGACGGCGACCGTGGCGATCATGTCGATGTACGGACGCCCCTGGGCAGCGGCGTTCTACTTGCAGATGAAGGCCGACGCGGTAGCCGCAGCCGGCACCGACCAGATGCGTCCGGGAAGGTTTTACGAGCTCGATTGGGGCGGCGAGCAGGTCGTGTTCTCGGAGCGGCGTGCCGCGGACGATGCGCGCTTTCTCGAGGGCGTCTTCCTGCAGCAGCAGGCCAACGGCCGCAAGTGGATCCATTTCGCCGAGCGCGCGCTCGAGCAGCGCGACGAGGCGGGACGGCGGCGCCTCCTCGGCATGTTCGACGGACGACGCTACGGCTTCCCGCTCGATGCAGACGATCAGGAGATCATCGAATACAGCGAAATGGTCATGGCCTTTCCGCTGCCGCCCGCAGCCCAGGTCACCCTCGACGAGGAGGAGCTGTCGCTCTCCGACCTCCTGCGGTCGACGCGTCTCGCCGACGTCGGCGAGCTGCAGTGGCGCCTGGCGATGCCCCTGTCGACGCTCGTCCTCCTGCTGCTGGCGCTGCCGCTCACGCCGCAGCGCGCCGGCGCGGGATTCGGTGGCCGGCTGTTCGTCGCCCTCCTCCTCTACGTCGTCTACCGCCAGGTGCTGGGTACCGGGAAGCGTTGGCTGGTCGACGGGCTGATCCCGGCGTTCCCGGGACTTCTACCGATCCATGCGGCCTTTCTGCTGATCGCTCTCGCCCTGTTGGCGCACCAAGCCGCGTCCAGCCACGGGGGTTGGCGGCGGCTTCTGCGCCGCAGCGCCACGGCGCGAGGGGAGCCGTCATCATGAGGACTCTCGATCGCTACGTGGCCAGCGCCATCGCCCTCCGCTTCGGCCTCGCTCTCGGCGGCTTCGTGCTCATCTTCTCGGTCATCGCGTTGATGGAGGAGCTGCGCAGCGTCGGCCACGGCGAATACGAGCTGGCCGATGCCATCTGGTTCGTCTTCCTGCGCCTGCCCGCCGAGTCGTTCGAGTTGTTCCCCGGCGCGGCGCTGGTCGGCTGCGTCATGGGCCTCGGCGCGCTCGCCGCTCGCAGCGAGCTCATCGCCATGCACGCGGGCGGCGTCTCGTATCTCCGCCTCGCCGGCGCCGTGCTGCAGACCGCAGCCGTGGCCGGGCTGGCCATGGCCGCCTTCGCCGAATGGGTGGCGGCGCCCCTCGCGCGCACCGCGCACTTCCAGCGGTCGATCGCCATGTCGGAAGGACAGGCATTGGCGTCGGCGTCCGGCATGTGGACGCGCTCCGGCTCGGTCTACATCAACGTGCGCAGCCCGCTGAACGACGGCACCCTGCGCGACGTGTTCCTCTACGAGTTCGACGCGGACCACCGCTTGCGGCGCCATACCCACGCCGACTCGGGCTACCGCGACGGCGACGGATGGTGGCTCGAAGGCGGCATCGAGTCGGTGCTGAGCGAAGAAGGGCTCGCGACCACGCGCTTCGAGCGTCGCCGCTGGGACGGGCTACCACTGCCGCGAGGCGCCGAAACCATGCTGCTCCCCGCGGAAGACATCTCGCTCGTCGATCTGCGTGCGACGATCGCGACGCTGCGCCGGGAAAACCTGCTCACCCATCGCTACGAGCTCGCCTTCTGGAAGCGAATCACCACGCCGGCGATCGCGCTGATCATGATGCTGATCGCGATGCCGCTGGTGCTGGCGACGATGGCGGAACACCGTCAGGGGCGCGCCGTGGTCATCGCCGCACTCGCCGGAGTAGGCTTCCAGCTGTTCAAACAAAAGTTAAACACGCTTGCTCTAGTGTAACGAGGGCGACCAGTGATAGGGAGATGCGCGA
>CALJUJ010000171.1 GCA_937975525.1 uncultured bacterium | reverse complement strand
CCAGCCGACGCGGACCAGCAGGTCCTCGCGATAGTGGAGATGGCACAGCCAGTGCAGCGCGTAGAGCCCGCTGAGCAGCACGACCCAGGCGGCGCCGATCGATTCGGTCCCGGGGGCCAGCGTCAGGATGCGGCCGAAGATGTCCCCTGCTTGCTCGAGGCTCGCGGCGCGGAAGAACACGCAGGCCGTGCCGCCGAACACTGGCATGATCAAGTACCCTGCCAAAGACGAAAGCGAGCCGCTCGTCGGCAGCCAGCCGTAGGCGACGAGCGTGCGGTAGGCGGCGAGAATGACGCCGTTGTAAGCGCCCCAGGCGACGAAGGTCCAGCTGGCACCGTGCCACAGCCCGAACGCCGCCCAGACGAGCATCGTGTTGATCAGCATGCGGCGGAAGCCGCGCCGGTCGCCGCCGAGCGGTCGATAGACGTAGTCGCGGAACCAGGCGCCCATCGTGATGTGCCAGCGGCGCCGGTATTCGATCGGATCGCCGGCGAGGAGCGGGCTCAGGAAGTTGATCGGAAGCCGATAGCCGAGGAGTCGCCCGAGCCCGCGGGCCATCGTCGAGTACCCGTCGAAGTCGCAGAAGACCTGGGCCCAGAAGGCGTAGGTCGCGATCAGCAGCGCGGCGCCGGAGTACGCATGTGGATCGGCGTAGCAGCGGTCGACGATGACGCCGAGGTTGTCGGCGATCACCACCTTCTTCAGCAAGCCGACGAAGCAGAGCTCGATGCCGCCGAGCACGTCGTCGCGTCCGGCGCGGGCGTTGCGGCGTATCTGCGGTAGGAACTCCGCCGCCCGCAGGATGGGGCCGGCGATGAGCTGCGGAAAGAAGGTCACGAACAGCGCGAAGTCGGTCCACGATCGGCAGGCCGGGACGTGCCCCCGGTACACGTCGATCGAGTAGCTCATCGTCTGGAACGTGTAGAAGGAGATCCCGAGGGGGATGAACGTATCGAGGTAAAACCCCTGCACCAGGGCCGGGTCGGCGCCGGTGACGGCGAGCGTGTTGTCGAGGAAGAAGTTGAAGTACTTGAAATAGGCGAGAATGCCGAGGTTCGTGCCGATGCTCGTCCACAGGAGGGCCTGCCGGCGGCGGCGCGAACGGCTGTCCTCGATCGCCTTGCCGATCGTGAAGTCGACGACGCTCGAGAACAGCAGCAAGAGAAGGAACGGCGGATTCCATGAGGCGTAGAAGGCGTAGCTGGCGAACACCAGGAGAGTGCGCCGTCCCGCCAGCACCTGGTGCAGCGCGAAGATGACCGCGAAGAAGGCGAGGAACTCGGCGCTGTCGAATCGCATCAGCGCGATCCGCGTCCGTCGAGCATGCGACGGAGCACCGGCGCCACGTGGTCGGTGAAGACGCGGCGCCCGCGACGATTGAAGTGGGTGGCGTCGCGGAAGGCTGCGCCCGGAAGCCGCAGGTCCGCCGCACCGATCCACGTGAACGGGCTGCTTGCGGCGAGGGCGCGCAGGCAGGCGTCGGTGTCGTCCGCGAGTCCGAGGCCGCGATCGGTGCGGCCGA
>CALJUJ010000170.1 GCA_937975525.1 uncultured bacterium | reverse complement strand
GGCACTTCGATTTCGATCGCGAGAAACGGGGACAGCCCCCACGGCTGCGGAGCGGCCCGAAAGGGTGCTTTCGCACCATGGGGACTGCCCCCTTCGGTTCGCCCACCCACGCAACAATCAATCTAGGGCACTACCCGGCAAGGACGCCGCTTGCCTCGCACCGCCGGGAATCAGAAGATGCAGGGTCAGGACCGCGCAACCGCAGACAGGAGACCGACATGCCCGCCAACCCCTTCCAAGCCCGCCGCACCCTGAAGACCGCCCACGGTTCCTACACCTACTACGACCTCGGCGCCCTCGCGGAGCAGAAGATCGGCGACATCGCCTCCCTCCCGTTCTCGATCCGCGTGCTGCTCGAATCCCTGCTGCGCAACGTCGACGGCTTCGCCGTCGGCGAGGACGACGTGCGCCGGCTCGCCGGCTACGACGCGCGCAAGGTCGAGCAGGTCGAAATGCCCTTCCTGCCGGGCCGCGTCGTGCTGCAGGACTTCACCGGCGTCCCCTGTGTGGTCGACCTCGCCGCCATGCGCGACGCGATGAAGAAGCTCGGCGGCGATCCGGCGCAGATCAACCCGGCGGTGCCGTGCGACCTGGTCATCGACCACTCGGTGCAGGTCGACGCCTTCGCCGACCCGCGGGCCCTCGAGATCAACGCCGAGAAAGAGTTCGAGCGCAACGCCGAGCGCTATCAGTTCCTCAAGTGGGGCCAGCAGTCGCTGCAGAACTTTTCGGTGGTGCCGCCGGCGACCGGCATCGTGCACCAGGTCAACCTCGAGTATCTCGCCCAGGGCGTGCTCGTCCGCGACGTCGACGGCGAGCGCGTCGCCTTCCCCGACTCCCTCGTCGGCACCGACTCGCACACGACCATGATCAACGGCCTCGGCGTCGTCGGCTGGGGCGTCGGCGGCATCGAGGCCGAGGCGGTGATGCTCGGCCAGCCGGTCTACATGCTCACCCCGGAGGTGGTCGGCTTCCGCCTCGAGGGCAAGCTGCCGGAGGGCACCACCGCCACCGACCTCGTGCTCACGGTCACGCAGATGCTGCGGGCGCATGGCGTCGTCGAGAAGTTCGTCGAGTTCTTCGGCCCCGGCGTCGCCGCGCTGTCGCTGCCCGACCGTGCGACCATCGCGAACATGGCCCCCGAGTACGGCGCGACGATGGGCTTCTTCCCGGTGGATGCGACGACCCTCGACTACCTGCGGCTGACGGGCCGCAGCGACGAGACGGTCGCCCTCGTCGAAGCCTACTGCAAGCAGAACCATCTGTTCCGGGCGGACGACACGCCCGACCCGACGTTCACTTCGGTTCTCGAGCTCGACCTCGCCGGGGTGCAGCCCTCGCTGGCCGGACCGAAACGGCCGCAGGACCGCATCGTGCTGTCGAACATGAAGGCGCAGTGGCGCAAGGACCTCACCGACGGATTCGGCAAGCCGAACCCGAGCGAGGCGGTCGACCTCAACAGCTGGGCGGGCGAGGGCGGCGACGCTGCCGGCAAGGCCGTCAACCCGGACGCCCGGGAGGCGCGCGAGGAAGGCCTGGTGTCGGGGAAGATGGGCGGCGGGCAGTTCCGGCTCACCAACGGCGCCGTCGTCATCGCCGCGATCACGAGCTGCACCAACACGTCGAACCCGGACGTCATGGTCGCCGCCGGGCTCGTCGCACGCAAGGCCAAGGAGCTCGGCCTGCAGCGCAAGCCGTGGGTGAAGACCTCGCTCGCGCCGGGCTCGAAGGTCGTCACGGAGTATCTCGACAAGGCCGGTCTCAGCGACGACCTCGAGGCGATCGGCTTCCACACCGTCGGCTACGGCTGCACGACCTGCATCGGCAACTCCGGGCCGCTGCCCGAGGCGATCGAGACGGCGGTGCGCGAAGGTGATCTGGTCGCCGCGTCGGTGCTCTCCGGCAACCGCAACTTCGAAGGGCGCTACCTCGCCAGCCCACCGCTGGTCGTCTGCTACGCGCTCGCCGGCACCGTCGACGTCGACCTCGCGAACGAACCGCTCGGGCGCACGCCGGACGGCAAGGACGTGTTCCTCGCCGACGTCTGGCCGAGCCAGAAGGAGATCCGCGACACCGTCGCGCAGTGCATCTCCGCAGATCAGTACCGGGAGAAGTACGGCGACGTGTTCACCGGCAACCCGCAGTGGAACGAGGTGCCGGTGTCGTCGTCCGAGCTCTACCCGTGGGACGACGCCTCGACCTACATTCAGAACCCGCCGTTCTTCGAGGGCATGACCCGCGAGGCGCCGGGCAGCAGTCCGATTCGCGGCGCTCGCGTGCTCGCGCTGCTGGGTGATTCGGTGACCACCGATCACATCTCGCCGGCGGGATCGATCGCCGAGAAGAGCCCGGCCGGACGCTTCCTGGTCGACAAGGGCGTGCGCAAGGCCGATTTCAACTCCTACGGCTCGCGGCGCGGCAACGACCGCGTGATGACGCGCGGCACGTTCGCCAACGTGCGCGTGCGCAACCAGCTCGCCAAGGGCGACGACGGCAAGATCCCCGAAGGCGGCTGGACGCGCGACTTCTCCAAGGCGGGCGGCAGCGAGGTGGCCTACATCTTCGACGCGGCGATGCATTATCGCGACGAGGGTACTCCGCTCGTCGTGCTCGCCGGCACCGACTACGGGATGGGCTCGAGCCGCGACTGGGCCGCCAAGGGCGTCTACCTGCTCGGCGTCCGCGCCGTCATCGCCGAGACATTCGAGCGGATCGACCGCTTGAACCTGGTGTTCATGGGCGTCCTGCCTCTGCAGTTTCCGCAGGGCGAGAACGCGGCTTCTCTCGGCCTCGACGGCACCGAGAAGTTCGCCATCGACCTTCCGGACGACTTCGAGCCGCGCTCCGAGGTCGACGTCGTCGCCACCCGGAGCGACGGCGAGGAGGTGAAGTTCCGCGCGCTGTGCCGAGTCGATACGCCGATCGAGATCCAGTACTACCGCAACGGCGGCATCCTGCAGACGGTGATCCGCAAGAAGCTCGAGGACAGCTGAGGAGAGCGGGGGGCGCGCCGCCCGCTCTCGGGGGCACCGTTCCCAGCCGGGCGAATCCGACTCCGCGCGCCGACGCCGCCACTACTGCGGCCGGCGTGGCTCGTGCCTTGCTTCCCTGCGAGACGTGCACGCCGCCGCACGAGCGTCGTGCCGACCGCAGGAGGACCGACCATGGCACTTCCACGCAAGTCGGCCGAGCACCGCGAGCAGGTGCTCGCTCCCGACTGGCAGATTCGCGAGCTATTGAAGACCTCGCGCCGGGTCGCCCTCGTCGGCCTCGACGCCGACGAGTCGTCGGAGGCGATGGTGCGCGCCCGGCGCCTGCTCGCCTACGACTTCGAGCTCTTCCCGGTTCATTCGACGTGCAGCACGCTGCTCGGGCACGCATGCAACGAGCACCTGCGCGACATTCGACGCGACATCGACATCGTCGTCCTGCTGCCGGGAGCGCACGAGACGTCGGCGCTGCACGTCGCCCACGAAGCGATTCAGAAGCACGTGCGGGTCTTCTGGTTCGAAGACCAGGACGCCGACCCCGACCTGGTCGAGATGCTCACCCGCGCCGGCGTCCAGGTGGTGGCGAACCGCAGCCTCGAGCAGGAATTCGCCAAGCTGAATTGACGCGCAACGGCCGCGCACGACGTCGACCTCGCTGACGAAGCCGATCACCGCCCAGCGATCGAAGTAGTCGCTCGCCAGGCAGGCGAGGATCGCGTCGGCGACCTCGCTGCTGACGACGGTCTCGATGCGAATGTTGCGCGCCTCCCAGTCGCTGGCGCGGATGCCCCGCGTCCCTTCTCCCTGCGCGGGCACGACGGTGTGCCCTTTCGATCCCAACCGCCGCAGGTCGTCGAGCAGGCGGTCTTCGATCACCGCCTCCGCGACGATCGTCACCAACTTGAGGCGAACCGTGTCCATGCGCGTCTCCCTTCGTGAGGTGGCCGGCGTGCGCTGCCTTGGTCGCGGCTACGCGCCGTGCACGAGCTGGGCGATCCAGTAGCAGTACGGGATGCCGATCGTCAGGTTGAACGGGAACGTGATGCCCAGCGATGCGGTCAGGTAGTAGCTCGGATTCGCCTGCGGCAGGGCGATGCGCACGGCGGCCGGCGCCGCGATGTACGAGGCGCTGGCGGCGAGAACCGCGAGCACGGTGGTGCCGCCGAGCGACAGACCGGCGAGACCGCCGAGGACGGCCCCCAGAACGCCGTGCACCAGGGGCACCACCGTCGCGAACACCGCCAGGAACAAACCGGCCTGGCGCAGGTCGCGCAGGCGCCGCGCAGCGACGATGCCCATTTCGAGCAGGAAGAGTGCGAGCACACCCTGGAACGGCACGACGAAGAAGCCGGAGACCTTCTCCATGCCCGGCTTGCCGGCCACCCACCCGATGAGCAGCCCGCCGACGAGCAGGACGATGCCGCGGCCGGCGAAGATCTCGTGCAGCGTCGTCGCCCACGAGCCGCCCTCCTCGCCCAGCTGGGCGCGCGCGATCGCCAGCCCGATGACGATCGCCGGGACCTCGAGGAGCACGACCAGCGCCGGAGCGAATGCTTCGAACGGAACGCCCACCGCCTGCAGGAAAGAAATGCAGGCGAGAAACGTCACCATCGACACGGAGCCGTAGTGTGCCGCGAGGGCCGCCGCATCGGCCACGTCGAAGCCGCCGAGGCGACGCACGGCGGCGTAGGCGGTGAGCGGCGTGATGACGCCGAGAGCCAGGGTCGCCAGCGCCGGACCGATGAAGTCGCCGAAGGGCGTCACCGACAGCTCGGCGCCGCCCTTCAAGCCGATGGCGAAGAGGAGGTAGATCGAAATCGCCGCGTAGATGTCCGCGGGCAGGCGGAGGTCGCTGCGCACGAGCGCGGCGAGGATGCCGAGCACGAATGCGAGCACCACCGGCGAGGTGAGGTTGGAGGCGACGAGGTCGAGGGAGCTCATCGGCAGGGCGTGGCCCGATCGAGGGCGATCATGCGGCGTGCCGCCAGCCGCCGGCGCCCCCCGCGCCGGTCACCAGCGTGTCGACGAGCTCGGCGAGCTCGGCGCCGTCGAGATCCGCACGCCGCACCGCGTCGGCGCCGAGCGCGAACAGCCGGGCGCGCATGCCGGCGTGGTCGTTGGCGACGAGAGCGATCACCGGGGTGCGATCGTCCCCGGCGCGCAGGATGCGGAGCACTTCCGCCGCCGACCAATCGGCGAGGTTGGCGGCACAGACGATCGCATCGGGCGGCTCGACCTCGGCGCCGCGAAACACCCACGGCTGGGCATGGCCGACGAGGTCGAATCCCGACTCGAAGGCGGCCACGTCGAATCCCGCGTGGCGCAGGGCACCGCGCAGGCGGCGCAGCTCGGCGCGGTCGCCGTGGCCGAGAAGAACGCGCAGGGTCCGTGGCGCGGCGCGCTCGGGCGCCTGGGTCGCGGGCTCGGCGGCGGCCGCCGGTCGCGGCGGGGTGATCAGCGAGTTCATCGTCATCACTCTTCCTCCTGGAGCGCCTTTCTAGGCAATCGCCGTCGCATCGGCAAATAGCTAATTCACGGTCGTTGGATCGGTTTTCACGATGGATTGCCCGGCGTCGGACGCGGCCCGTCGCCGGCCAGCAGCAGACCCTCCCACGGGCGCAGGCGCACCTGCCCGTCGGCGACGGCGGGCGGCCGAGCCCGGGTCGAGATCCAGGGGCGCGCGCCGGCGGGCACGGTCACCGCCGCCGACTCCGGCGCGCAGTTGAGCAGCACCCGAACCCAACCGCCGTCGTCGTCGCCGGCGCTGAAGCGATCGTAGCCGACTACCGTGGCGGGCAGAGAATCGGCGGGCAGTAGCTCTTGCGCCCCCGCGTGCAGAGCGCGGCTCTCGCGACGGGCGTGCAGCAGGCGCCGGTAGCAGTGCCACAGCGAATCCATGTCGCCCTGTTGGCGGGCGACGTTGCGTTCGCGGAAGGACGGCGTGACCGGCAACCAGGGATCGACCGCGGCGGGGCAGAAGCCGGCGTGCGGCGCGTCGCTCCACTGCATCGGCGTGCGGCACTCGTCGCGGTTGAGCGACTCGCCGGCGAGGGCGCAGAGGCCGTCGAACAGGGCCTGAGGCCAGCGCCGGAAGCGCGCGACGACGGCATCGAGGCTGTCGCCCACGGGAAGGTGGTGCTGCTCGATGCCCACCTCTTCACCGTTGTAGAGGAACGGCACCCCGCGTGCGGTCAGCTGCCACGCTGCGTTCAGCTTGGCCTGCTCGAAGCTGCCGCCGAGGCGCGAGATGCGGCGCCGCCGGTCGTGGTTGCCGAAGACCCAGGTCGGCAGCAGCGGCTCGGCGAACAGCCGCTCGTAGCGTTGCAGGAGGGCGCGCACGGCGTCGGCCCGAAGCGGCGCCGTCAGCGAATCGAACAGGAAGATCAGGTGCAGCCCGTCGGCGGCCGCGCCGCAGAACTCGCGCGCCTCCTCGATCGGGGCGATCACCTCGCCGACGAGGAAACGGTCGCGCCCGTCGTGGCCGTCGACCACGCGGCGCAGCTCGCGCATGAACGCCAGCGTGTCGGGGTGGTTCAGCGTGTGCTCCG
>CALJUJ010000169.1 GCA_937975525.1 uncultured bacterium | reverse complement strand
ACTGGCCGGTGTTCGCCGCGTTGATGCGGAAGTAGGTCGACAGCTCCATCGGGCAACGCACGCCCTTCGGGACGTAGCAGAACGATCCGTCGGTGAAGACGGCGGAATTCAGGGCGGCGAAGAAGTTGTCGGTGTGCGGAACGACGCTGCCGAGGTACTTGCGCACCAGCTCCGGATGGTCCTGCACCGCTTCCGAGAAGGAGCAGAACACGATTCCCTGCTCGGCGAGCTTGCTCTTGAAAGTGGTGGCGACGGAGACGCTGTCGAACACGGCGTCGACCGCCACGCCCGCGAGCATTTCCTGCTCGCGCAATGGGATGCCGAGCTTCTCGTAGGTGCGCAAGAGCTCCGGGTCGACCTCATCGAGGCTCTTCGGGCGCTCCTTCATCTTCGGCGCCGAGTAGTAGCTGATCGCCTGATAGTCGACCGGTTCGTAGTGCACGTTTTGCCAGCTCGGCTCCTTCATCGTGCGCCAATGTCGATAGGCGCGCAGGCGCCAATCGAGGAGAAACTCCGGCTCGTTCTTCTTCGCAGAAATCAGTCGGATCACGTCTTCGCTGAGGCCTGGGGGCACCGAATCTTGGTCGATGGCGGTTACAAATCCGTGTTCGTACTCGCGGCTGACGAGCTCTTCGATTTTGGTTGCGGTCGACATGCTCTGTCCTTTCCCTCAGCGCTGGGCGGCCTGCTTGCCGGGGCTCGCACCCGCCACCGGGGCTCCGATGTCGTCGAGACTGATGCCGTCGAGGGCTTCGCGAATGGCACCGTTGATCCTCCGCCAGTGGCCTGGCAGCGGGCAGAGGGATTCGAACTCGCAATCGCCGACGGTGTCGCCACTGCACATGGTCAGCGTAACCGGTCCTTCGAGCGCCTCGACGACGCGCGCGATCGAAATCGTCTCGGGAGCGGCCGCGAGGGCGTAGCCGCCCTTGGCGCCGCGCTGCGAGTCGAGCAGCCCGGCCTTGGACAACGTGCCGAGGAGCTTGCTGACCGTAGGCAGCGGAAGCTGCAACTCGATCGCGATTTCGGCTGCGCTCTGGGCACGTCCCGGCGTGGCGGCCATGTGGCTCAGAAGGACGATCCCGTAGTCGGTGAGTCGGCTGATGCGAATCATGGCTAAATCAGACTGAACTGGTCTGATTTGTACCACGCAGCCGTGACCGCAACAACGCAGCCGCGGTGAAATTGTCTAATGTCGGGCTTTAGCCAGGCCCGGCCCGGGCTCGATGCCCGGGCCGGAAAGGCAGGAGGAGACGGGCCGTGGCAGGGCGGCCCCGAGGAAGCTCAGGCGCTCTTCGTCAGCTGCTCGTCGCGAGTCGAATCGCCGCGGCGCATCGGCTCCAGGCGAACCACCTTGGCCGAGTCGCGACTGGCGTAAGCACGCTCCTTGAGTGCGTACAGTCCGCGCCGCATGTAGGCGACGTCGAGCCCGAGCAGATCGCACACGTTTTCGAACGCGAAAGGCCATTCGCGATCTTCGTCGCGAATCCAGTCCTCGGCGTCGACGAAAAGCTGGCGGCTCCGCCGATCGCTGGCGAACATGTGCTTCACGTAGCAGTCGACGGCGTCCTCCATCATGGCGATGACGAGCCGCTTTTCGGGCTCCTGGATACTCTTGCGGCGCAGAGCCGCGTAGTACTGCGAAGGCAGAACGGTGTCGGGCTGCAACAGGTGGGTGTAGGCTTCGCTGGCGACGTGTTCGGACATGAATCGAAACTCTCCTGGTGCGATCAGATGGGGCGGTTAGACGGGGACCTCGTCCCGGTATTCACCCGACCCGAGAAATCCGTGTCAGACGCGATTCTAACCCGACGCCCGCACCTCTTCAGCGACGGTCGTCGCCACGATCGTGGAACACGCGGCGTCCGCCGATGAGCGCTCAGAGACTGAAAGAAGCCCCGCAACCGCAAGTCTTTTTCGCGTTCGGGTTGCGCAGCTTGAAGCCGGCGTCCAGCAGGCTGTCACTGAAGTCCAGCTCGGTCCCGTTGAGGTAGAGAAAGCTCTTGCGGTCGACGATCACGGGGGCATCGGGGTTGCCGAAGACCTTGTCGCCGTCGCGCTGCGCGTCCAGGACCATCTTGTACTGCAGGCCGGAACAGCCCCCCCCCACGACTTTGACACGCAATCCCGACGCCGGCTCCTCGCTCGCGGCGAGCAGGTCGCGGATCTTGTCGGCGGCGATATCGGTCAGGGTGATGGCCATGGCTCCAATCTCACGTCTCTAGGCCCTCTCATCTTAGCCACCCGCTTCGCCCGACGCCAGACGACGTCCGCCGCGCAGGCGGCGCAGCCGGCCGTCCTCCTCGATGACCCGCGCGGCGGCGTAG
>CALJUJ010000168.1 GCA_937975525.1 uncultured bacterium | reverse complement strand
GCCAGTTCCTGCCGCAGGACCTCGACGAACTTCACCGCCGCCGGCGACAGATGTCGCCCTTTCTTGTGAATGATGCCGAGGGGACGCAGGATCGACTCTTCGGCGAGCGGAACGACGATCAGCGTTCCCTGATCGACCTCGTGCTTGACCGACGGCAACGGGATGATCGACACGCCCTGGCCGATTTCGACGGCTCGCTTGATCGTTTCGATGTTGTCGTACTCGCCGACGTAGCGCACCGAGATGTCGCGCTCGCGCAGAAACTGATCGACCGCCTTGCGCGTCGAGATGTCGCGCTCGTAGGCGACGAAGGGCTGTCCGTTGAGCTTGGCGGCCGGCAACCGCTTGAGCGCGCAGAACGCGTGCTCGGGGGGGCAGACCACGACCAGGCTATCTTCGCGGAACGGGACGACCGTGATCTGCGGATGCTTGACCGGGTACGCGACGATGCCGAGGTCGATGCGACCGGCGATGGCATCGTCGTAGATCTTGTTGGGCCGAGCGTATTCGATGTGCACGTTCACCTTCGGGAAAGCCGCCATGTATTCCTTCAGGTACGGGGGCAGCTCGTGCAGGCCGACGCTGTAGACGATCGCCACCCGCAGGCTGCCACCGACGACCTTGGCGCTCTCCTGCAGCTGGGTCTCGATCTCGCGATACTTCTCGAGAATCTCGCGGCTGACGTCGTAGAGGATCTCACCCGCCGGGGTCGGCTTGGCGCCCGAGCGCCCGCGTTCGAGCAGCTTGCAGCGATACTTCGACTCCAGCGTGCGCAATTGCTGGCTGACCGCCGACTGGGTGATGAAGTTCTGCGAGGCAGCCATGGAAAAGCTGCCAGTGTCGACCACGTCGCAGAATACTTTCAGCGTCTCGATGTGCACGCGCCCTGTTTAGCCCGACTCATGGCAAAGTCAACACGTAGCACCGATTCTTATGACCGAAAACATACCTGGCATTAGCAGGACGTATGGAGGCGCCCACTCGTCGGGTTCAATTGCCTCGGCGGCACAGCTAGGATCCCGCCAGCTCACGCCGGAGGAACCATGAAGCCATTCGACGGCCTCGACTACTACGACATCGACGACCTGCTCACCGCCGAGGAACGCTTGATCCGCAAGACCGTGCGCGACTTCGTCGAACGCGAAGCGCTCCCCGACCTCGAAGAGCACAACGCCGCGGAACGGTTTCCCCGCCACCTCGTTCCGCGCATGGCCGAGCTCGGCCTGTTCGGCGCCAACCTCGAAGGCTTCGGCTGTGCCGGCATGAACAACCTCTCCTACGGCCTGATCTGCCAGGAGCTCGAGCGCGGCGACAGCGGACTCCGCTCGATGGTCTCGGTGCAGGGATCCTTGTGCATGCACCCGATCCACGCCTTCGGGTCGGAGGAACAGAAGCGCCGCTACCTGCCCGGCATGGCTGCGGGCTCGCTCATCGGCTGCTTCGGCCTCACCGAGCCCGACCACGGATCCGACCCAGGCAGCATGGAAACCCGCGCCGTGCGCGACGGTAGCGGCTACGTCCTCAACGGCGTCAAGCGCTGGATCACCAACGGCTCCATCGCCGACGTCGCCATCGTCTGGGCCAAGACCGACGACGGCATCCGCGGCTTTCTCGTCGACCGCGACACCTCCGGCTTCTCGACCTCCGACATCCACGGAAAGTTCTCGCTGCGCGCCTCCATCACCTCCGAGCTCGTCTTCGACGACGTCCGCCTCCCCGCCAGCAGCCTGCTGCCCGACGTCGCCGGCCTCAAGGGCCCGTTTTCCTGCCTCACGCAGGCTCGCTACGGCATCGTCTGGGGCGCCATGGGCGCCGCCATGGCGTGCTTCCACACCGCCCTCGAGTACGCCAAGGATCGTACCCAGTTCGATCGACCCCTCGCCGGCTTCCAGCTCGTCCAGCAGAAGCTCGTCCACATGGTGACCGAGATCACCAAGGGCCAGCTCCTCGCGCTGCGCCTCGGCCAACTCAAGGACCAGGGCAAGCTGCGGCCACAGCAGGTTTCGCTCGCCAAGCGCAACAACGTCGGCGCCGCTCTCGACATCGCCCGCCTCGCGCGCGACGTGCTCGGCGCCAACGGCATCGTCAACGACTACCCGATCATCCGTCACATGCTGAACCTCGAAACGGTGAACACCTACGAGGGCACCTTCGACATGCACACGCTCATCGTCGGCCGCGACGTCACCGGCGTCGACGCCATCCGCTGACGGCAGGCGCCCATGGAGTCCTCGGTCCGCGCCCAGCGCCTGCTGCGCGATCTCGGCGTCGAACGCGCCTTCGGCCGGGGCGACCGCTACCTGCTCGTCGGACCCGTGTACGAGCTCAGGCGGGAGCCCGAGACCCGCGTGCGGCTGGCCTTCGAACGCGACGCCGACGGCGTCCGCGTCGGCTACGCTCAATCGCGCGGAAGCGGCTGGGAGATGGTCGAGTCCGAAGCCTACGGGCTCAGGAGCTACGGTTACTACGAACGGCGACTGAAGCGCATCGGCAACTGGGTCGAGACCCCTGCAGCCGCCGGCTACCTCGAGCTCTGAGGCTGCCGTCCCACGACCTCAGCACCACGACCACTGGCCGGCCGGACGCTCGAGCAGCTCGCGCACGTTGGCTTCGATGATCCGATAGCCGACGTTTCCCGTGAGCCGCTGGCGCCCCTCGTTGAACAAGAGCGTCGGGCTCGCCCGCACGTCCTGGGTGCGCGCCAGCTCGAGATCCGCCGCGAGCTCCG
>CALJUJ010000167.1 GCA_937975525.1 uncultured bacterium | reverse complement strand
ATCCGGAGGTTCTCCTCTCCGCGCCAGGGGACTGTCCGGTCTGCGGAATGGCTCTAGAGCCGATCGGGGTTGCCGAGGACAGCGACGAGAACCCTGAGCTACACGATATGCAGCGGCGGTTCTGGTTTGCCGCCGTCTTTTCGGTGCCGCTCCTGGTGGTGACGATGGGAAACATGCTCCCGGGTGCTCCCGTGTCGCGCGTTCTCCCGGGCCGCTGGCAGGGCTTTGTGGAGCTGGCTTTGGCAACGCCCGTTTGTCTCTGGTCGGCGTTGCCGTTCTATGTACGGGCACTGAATTCCGTGCGCAACCGTAGTCTCAACATGTTCACCTTGATCGGTCTGGGCGTCAGTGTCGCCTTTCTCTACAGTGTGGTGGCCGTGTTGGTCCCGGAGATCTTTCCGGATTCGTTCCGTCACGGAGGTGTTGTCGGCTTGTACTTCGAGGCAGCGGCTACGATCGTTACCTTGATACTGCTCGGCCAGGTAATCGAGCTACGCGCCCGCAGCCGAACGGGGACTGCGATCCAGAAGCTGCTGGGCATGGCGGCGAAGTCCGCCCGTCGGCTAAATGACGATGGCACCGAGGATGACGTGTCGTTGGACGCGGTGACAGTCGGAGATCGGTTGCGTGTACGCCCCGGAGAAAAGGTCCCTGTTGACGGCGAAGTGCTGGAGGGCCAAAGCAATGTCGATGAGTCGATGGTCAGCGGCGAGCCCATCCCTGTCGCCAAAGGGCCAGGCGACAAGGTTGTCGGCGCGACCATCAACGGCACCGGCAGCCTTGTAATGAGAGCGGAAAGGGTCGGGGCCGAAACCCTGCTGGCACGAATCGTCGCGATGGTGTCGGAGGCGCAGCGCAGCCGAGCCCCGATTCAGAAGCTTGCGGACGTCGTCGCAGGCTACTTCGTCCCGGTGGTAATCGTGGTGGCGGCAATCACGTTTGCCGTCTGGGCCTGGCTTGGTCCGGATCCCCGCATGGCTTACGCCTTGATCAACGCGGTCGCGGTTCTCATCATCGCGTGCCCATGTGCGCTCGGACTCGCTACGCCGATGTCGATCGTAGTGGCCACCGGCAAGGGGGCCGCGTCCGGAGTACTGTTCAAGGATGCCGAAGCCATCGAGGTTTTTCGCGAGGTCGACACACTTATCGTCGATAAGACGGGGACTCTGACGGAAGGGAAGCCAAAGCTCGTGTCGCTGGAGACGACGGGGACGACCAGCGAGGAGGAACTACTTCGCCTCGCCGCATCTCTGGAGCGCGGCAGCGAGCATCCCCTGGCGGCCGCGATCGTCGAGGGCGCCCGCGATCAAGCGGTCGAGTTGCTTGACGTCTCGGATTTCGAGTCCATCACCGCCTACGGTGTGACCGGCAGGGTCGACGGGCACGAATTAGGCCTCGGCAATCCGAGCTTGCTGACCCGATTGGGTATCGAGGACTACCTCGCGCTCGAGCAACGCGCTGAGGTCCTACGGGCAGAGGGACAGACGGTGATGCTCGTTGCCGTCGACGGAGCGGCGGTGGGCCTGATTGGGGTTGCCGACCCGATCAAGGCGAGCACCGAGGAGGCCATTCGCAGCCTGCACGGCGAAGGTGTTCGCGTCGTGATGGTGACCGGTGACAATCAGACCACGGCGAAGGTCGTCGCCCGCAAGCTTGCCATCGACGACGTCATCGCCGGAGTACGGCCCGACGAAAAGGCGGAGAAGGTGAAAGAGCTCCAGAGCATGGGAAGAATCGTCGCGATGGCCGGCGACGGCATCAACGACGCGCCGGCGCTTGCCCAGGCCGACGTCGGGATAGCGATGGGGACGGGAACCGACGTTGCGATGGAAAGCGCGTCGGTGACGCTGGTAAAAGGGGATCTCCGGGCGATCGCCCGCGCTCGCAGCCTCAGTCGCGCGACGATGACCAACATCCGCCAGAACCTGTGGTTCGCATTTGGCTACAACGCGGTCGGTGTTCCGGTTGCGGCTGGCGTTCTTTATCCCTGGCTCGGTCTGTTGCTCAATCCGATGATTGCTGCGGCGGCGATGAGTCTCAGTTCGGTGTCGGTGATCGGCAATGCGTTACGCCTGAGGAGTATTAGGCTGTGAGTGAGATCTCCGAGCGGCACGTTGCTTTGCAAGCGCCAACGGCGACCCTCCAGGTCTGGTCCGGACGCCTTTTTCTGTGGCCTGGTCGAGCGGCGTACCTGGGGCACGCGGCCGATACCACTGTTCACGCTCATCACGCGGTACAGCTCTGCGTCGCGATTGACGGGTCGTTCCGCTTGCGTGGCGGACCGAGATCGCGTTGGCGGCTGCGGTCTGCGGCCCTGATTCCCGCCGACCGCGAGCATCAGCTCGACGGCCGTGGTGCCTTGCTGGCTCTAATCTACCTGGACCCAGAGGTTGACATCGGGCGGCAACTCGCAACGGTCTGCAGTGCCAGTTCGTTCACGCTAAGGGAGGGGCAAGTCCCCCAGCAAACCCGAGATCAGCTGACTTCGCTTGCTCGTTCCGACTGCGGCCCGGAAGAAGCAGGCTTGGCGATCGATGCCGCAATTTCCAGGATCCTGCCCGAGTACGTTCCGTGCGGGTCTCTCGATCCGCGGGTTGCTCGTCTCGTCGAGCACCTTGCGCCCCAATCCGGCACCCCGATGCCCGCTGCCGACGCCGCCGCGTTGGTCGGGCTTTCGTCTCATCGCTTCCAACATCTCTTCCGTGCGAGCACGGGCATTCCCTTCCGGCGCTACCTTCTCTGGCTTCGCCTCGTCGCTGCCGTCGATCACGCCGCCAGGGGCGGGTCGCTGACGAACGCGGCGCATGCGGCCGGCTTCTCGGATTCAGCGCATCTGAGCCGGACTTTTCGGCGAATGTTGGGGCTCTCCCCATCGGCTCTCGCGCGCGGCAGCACGTTTGTTCAAGCGTCCACGCAAGGTACGTCGCAGTCTCCGCGTTGGAGGCGACGCGCATGCAAAA
>CALJUJ010000166.1 GCA_937975525.1 uncultured bacterium | reverse complement strand
CCCGCAGCGCCCGCGCCTGCCGCGCCGGCGCAACGGGATCCGACCGTGCATGACCGTGAGGCGCCGCCGGTGCTGGACGTCGACGAGGAAGCGCCCCCGGTTGCTCTTGAAGAACCACCGGCACCGCCACCGCCTCCACCGATCGCTCCGAATGTGCCGGAAGCGGCGCCGAAGCCGCCGGGGTCGGATCCGCAGTACGATCCGGACAAGACCGAGATCGTTCCGAGCAAACAGGAGGGCGATGCCGAAGCGCTGCTCTTCCGCCGCCGACCCACCGCCGGCGATCGCTATCCCGTCCGCGGCACTCAGATGACGATCGGTCGCTCGCGCCAATGCCAGGTGAAGCTGCGCAGCGATTCCTCGCACCGCGAGCACGCCCTGCTCATCCGCCACGAGGACGGCTGGTACGTGACGCCTTGGGAGGCGCAGAAGGTCGTCTTCGTCGACGGCCGCATGGTGCGCGAGGAGAAGCGGCTCGAGCACGGCATGGTGCTGACGCTCGGGGGCGACGAGCTCGAGTTTCGTGTTCCCGATGCGGACGTCCTGGAAGGGGATGCCGGGGAGCAGCTGCCGGACGAGCCGCGCAAGCGTGGCGTGGCGCCACGCAAGCGCGGGCGCTTCCTGCGCGCGCTGCCGTGGATTCTGGTCGGGCTGGTCGCCGCGGCAGCGCTGATCGCCACGGGGGCCATCGCCGTCGTGGTCTTGCAGAGAGGGGGGTTCTGAATCGATGACCCGTCGCACAGCATTCGTCTTCGGGGTGCCGCTCGCCGCCTGGCTGCTGCTGGCGCCGGCGGTCGTGTTGGCCGCCGACCCGCCTTCCGTGTTGCCGGACGAGGCGGCTTCGTCGCCACCCGACTTCGAGCCGATCCCCAACCGCTGGGGCATCGAGCCGCCGCCCTACGAGCTCAACGTGCGCGGCAACTGGTGGGACCCGTACAACCAGAACCTCCTCAAGGGTGACTACCCGATCTTCGGCAACGACATCTTCCTGCGCCTCACCGGCATCTCGAAGACGTTGCTCGAGGGCCGGAGCGCGCCGACGCCGAGCACGCCGAGCGCGCGGGACGCCGGCAGCTTCGGCTTCTTCGGCGAGAACGACGCGCTCATCGTCGACCAGAAGTGGGCCGCCAAGATGAGCCTCTTCCAGGGCTCGACCGCGTTCCGCCCCTTCGACTGGGAGCTCAACGTCGCCGGTGTCGCCAACGTCAACTACCTCGAGGTCTGGGAGAACGGCGCCGTCAACCCCGACCCGCGCGAGGGCACCGAGCGCACCACGACGCATGCATCGCTGCAGGAGGCGTCGTTCGAGCTCCACCTGGCCAACATCTCGCCGCGCTACGACTTCATCTCCGCGAAGATCGGCCGCCAGCCGTTCAACAGCGACTTCCGCAGCCTCATCTTCTCCGACGTCAACCAGGGGGCGCGGCTCTTCGGCACGGCGCAGGGCAACCGCTACCAGTACAACCTGATCTACTTCCACCTCGCCGAGAAGGACACCAACAGCGAGCTCAACACCTTCGCGCTGCGCGACCAGCAGGTGGCCATCGCCAACCTCTACATCCAGGACTTCCTCTTCCTCGGCTACCAGACGCAGTTCAGCATCCACTACAACCGCGACGAGGGGACCGAGTCGGGCTTCATGTACGACAACCAGGGCTTCCTGGTGCGGCCCGACCCGATCGGCGCGGCGACGCCGCACGACCTCGACGTCGTCTACCTCGGCTGGACCAGCGAGGGGCACATCGGTCGCCTCAACATCAGCCACGCCTTCTACCAGGCGCTCGGCCGCGACAACCTCAACCCGATCGCCGGCCGCGAGGTCGACATCAACGCCCAGCTCGCCTTCCTCGAGCTCTCCGTCGATGTCGACTGGATGCGCTACCAGGGCTCGGTGTTCTTCGTCTCCGGCGACGACGACCCGCGCGACGACGAGGCCCGCGGCTTCGACTCGATCTTCGACTTCCCGAAGGTGATGGGCGGCGAGTTCAGCTACTGGAACCGCCAGACGATCCGCATCGCCGACCGCGGCGGCGTCGCGCTCATGCAGCGCAACAGCATCATCCCCGACCTGCGCAGCAGCAAGATCCAGGGCCAGTCGAACTTCGTGCACCCGGGCCTGCTGATGTTCAACCTCGGCGCCACCGCCGAGGTCACCCCCAAGCTGCGAGCGATCTCCAACGTCAACTACATCCGCTTCGTCGAGACCGAGCCGCTGGAGCTGCTGCTCAAGCAGCCGGACGTCCGCAAGGACGTCGGCGTCGACGTCAGCCTCGGCATCGAGTACCGCCCGCTGCTGAACAACAACATCATCGTCAAAGCCTTCGGCGCGGTGTTCCAGCCGGTGGCCGGATTCGAAGACATCTACCAGACCCAGACGCTCTACCAGGCCGGGACCGAAGTCCTCCTGATGTTCTGAGGGAAGACCATGTCGACGACCAAGGCAGATCGAATCTGTTTCTTCTCCCTTCGCGCCACCGCGCTCGCCGCCGCCCTCGTCCTCGGCGGCGCGACGCCGGTGTGGTCCCAGCCGGAGCTGCTGCAGCAGACCCAGGCCGACGAGGACCGCAAGAGCGCGGGTTGCGTCACCTGCCACGAGGGCATCGAGCCGATGCACGTCTCGACCCAGGTGCACCTCGGCTGCATCGACTGCCACGGCGGCAACGTCGACGTCGATGCCAGCGGTCTGACGCGCGGTACCGACGAGTACGCCGAGGCGCAGCAGGCGGCCCACGTCGCGCCACTGCACCCCGAGGCGTGGGCCGACCCGGAGAACCCAGAGCGCCTGAGCTCGGCGAACCCGGTGCGCAGCTATACGCTGCTGAACCGAGAGTCGCCGGAGTACATCCGCTTCGTCAATCCCGGCGACCTCGGTGTGGCCGACGAGACCTGCGGGCCGTGCCAGACGGAGTACGACCGCAACGTCAAGAAGAGCCTGATGGCGACGTCGGCGATGCTCTGGGGCGGGGCGGCCTACAACAACGGCATCGTGCCGCTGAAGCGCTACATCTTCGGCGAGTCGTACAGCCGCGACGGCGTGCCGCAGAAGGCGAATACCGTGCCGCCGCCGACCGAGGAGGAGCTCGCCCGCGGCGTGCTGCCGTTCGTCGTGCCGCTGCCGCCGTGGAACGTCATCCAGCCGACCGACCCGCTGCGCGGCTTCGAGCGCGGCGGCCGCATCGACCGCTTCAACGCCTCCGAGGTCGGCAACCCCAACCTCGGCCCGTTCCTCGACGAGCCGGGGCGCCCGGACAACAAGTTCGGTACCCGCGGCCTCGGCACCGACCTGCGCGTGTCGGCCGGCGTGCTCAACCGGCACAAGACCCGCCTCAACGATCCGTATCTCTGGTTCCTGGGGACCAACGAGCAGCCGGGCGACTATCGCTCCAGCGGCTGCACCGCGTGCCACGTCGTCTACGCCAACGACCGCGATCCGATCAGCGCCGGCCCCTACGCTGAGTTCGGCAACCGCGGCACCTACCACGGCGACGACCCGACGATCCCACGCGGCGAGTCGGGCCACCCGGTGCGCCACCGCCTGACCCGTGGCATCCCGACCAGCCAGTGCATGGTCTGCCACATGCACCAGCCGAACTCCTTCGTGAACACCTACCTCGGCTACCAGATGTGGGACTACGAGACCGACGGCGAGCTGCTGTGGCCGGAGGAGCAGGCCTACGACACCGTCGACGAGCCGACGCCGTTCTTCATGGAGCGCGCCAAGAAGCTCTTCAAGAGCCTGGTGCACAATCCCGAGGAGGCGGCGACGCGCGGCAAGTGGACCGACCCCGACTTCCTCGCCGAGGTCAGCGCCCTGCCGGCGAAGGAGACCAAGTTCGCCGACTACCACGGCCACGGCTGGGTGTTCCGCGGCGTGTTCTCGCGTGATCGCGCCGGCGAGCTGCTCGACGGCGACGGCAACATCGTCGATGCCAACGACCCCGACAAGCTGCGCCGCGCCGTGCACATGATGGACATCCACGCCGAGAAGGGCATGCACTGCGTCGATTGCCACTTCACCCAGGACAGCCACGGCGACGGCAAGCTCTACGGCGAGTACCCCGACGCCATCGAGATCCGCTGTCAGGACTGCCACGGCACCGTGCGCCAGCGCGCCACGCTGCAGACGTCGGGCCCGGCCGCACAGGAGGGCGGGCGCGATCTCGAGGGCGGCATCGTCGGCGCCGGCTACCGCCGCTTCGAGTGGAACGCCGACGGCACCCTCATCCAGCGCTCGACGCTCGATCCCGAGAAGTGGTGGCCGGTGCCGCAGGTCATGGACTCGCTCGACCCGAGCTCGGCCGACTACAACGAGAAGGCGAGCCTGGCGAAGACGATCCAGCGCGACGGCGTCTCCTGGGGCGCAGTGCCGTCGCAGGCCGACGTCCTCGCCCACGAAGACGCCGACATGGCGTGCTTCACCTGCCACACCTCGTGGGTGACCAGCTGCTTCGGCTGCCACCTGCCGCAGCAGGCGAACTGGAAGAAGTACTCGCAGCACTTCGAGGGCGGCGAGACGCGCAACTGGACGTCGTACAACCCGCAGGTTCTGCGCCACGACGTGTTCATGCTCGCCAAGCACAGCAGCGGCAAGGACCACGTCATCGCCCCGGCGCGCTCGTCGAGCGCGGTGATGATCAGCACGACCAACGCCAACCGCGAGCGCGTCTACTACCAGCAGGCGCCGGTGTCGGCGGAGGGCTACAGCAGCCAGGCCTTCAACGCCCACTTCCCGCACACCGTGCGCACCAAGGAGACGCGCGCCTGCGACGATTGCCACGTCTCGGAGAACGGCGACAACAACGCCTGGATGGCGCAGGTGCTGACGCTCGGCACCAACTTCGTCAACTTCATCGGCCGCTTCGCCTGGGTCGGCGAGGGCGAGCACGGCATCGAGGCGGTCGCCGTCTCCGAGTGGGACGAGCCGCAGGCGATGATCGGCAGCGACCTGCACCGGCGCGCCTACCCGGCGAACTACGAGCGCCACGCCGACCACGACTTCGAGCTGCGCGAGGCCTACCACCACGGCGGCAAGGACATCCGCAGCCTGCAGCTGCGCGGCGAGTACCTGTACACCGCCAACGGCTCGGGCGGCCTGCGCGTGTACGACGTCGGCAACACCGACAACAAGGGCTTCTCGGAGCGCATCGTCACCGCGCCGGTGTCGCCGCTCGGCCAGCGCGCCTACGTGAAGACCCGCTTCGCCGAGTCGGTCGCGCTGCCGACGAACATGCCGATCGACCCCGACCGCCAGGCGAACCCGGCGAACCAGGAAACGCCGATGCACCCGCTGTATCGGTACGCCTACGTCGCCGACCGCTACGAAGGCCTGGTGCTGGTCGACGTCGAGGTGCTCGGTGACGGCGATCCGCTGAACAACTTCCTCGAGCGCGCGGTGACGTTCAATCCCGACGGCGCGCTCGACGGCGCCCGCTACGTGACGATCGCCGGGCACTACGCCTACGTGCTCGCCGCGGCGGGCCTGGTCGTCGTCGACGTCGACACCCCGCTGGCGCCGCGCATCGTCGGCCGCGTCGGCGCGCCCGACCTCGTCGAGCCGCGGGCGATCACGGTGCAGTTCCGCTACGCGTTCGCCACCGACGCCGAGGGCCTGAAGGTGCTCGACGTCACCGCCCTCGATGCGCCGCAGCCGGTCGCGTCGCTGGCAATTCCGGAGGCGGGCGATCTCTACGTGGCGCGGACCTACGCCTACGTGCCCGCCGGCAGCCAGGGGCTGGCGATCGTCGACGTGACCGCGCCGGAGCGGCCGCAGCTGGTGGAGATGTACGACGCCGACGGCGCGCTGAGCGACACGCGCTCGGTGCGCGTCGGGGCGACCTACGGCAGCGTCTACGCGCTGGTGGCCGATGGCGACAACGGCCTGCGCGTCCTGCAGCTGTTGGCGCCGGAGAGCAACCCGCGGTCGGCGGGCTTCAGCCCGCGGCCGCAGCCGAAGCTGATCGCGACGTACCATACCCACGGCCCGGCGCTGGCGTTGTCGAAGGGAATGGACCGCGACCGTGCGGTCGACGAGAGCGGCCACCAGGTGAGCGTCTTCGGCCGCGTTGGGTCGCGGCCGTTCACGCGCGAGGAGATGGAGCGTCTGTTCCTGCGCGACGGCGAGCTGTTCACGGTGTCGAACGAAGCGCCTGGCGCACCGCTCGCCTTCGTCGCCCCGGAGCCGCGCCGCGTCGGCGCCGCGCAACCGGGCGAGGAGGGCGACGAGCTCGTGCCCGAACCACCGCGCGTGCAGCCCGCCGCCCCGCCACGCCGGCGGCGCCTGCCGGGGCGGTGAGCAACTTCGCGAGATCGCTCGCGGTGATGGGTACTACAGGCGTGCCGCACGTGGGTGTGCGGACACGCAGAAACCAACGACGCGAGTAGAGAAGGAGGATGGCGTGATGTTCAGGAGTCGGGGGACTCGGTTGGCCGCGCTGGCGGCCGTAGGCCTTGCGCTAGGTCTAGGCGGGCGTGCCGACGCACAAAATTTCGGCCCGCCGCCGGCGTCCATCGTCGACGCGGCGTCTCTCATGCTGGTGCTCGCCGTCCAGCAGGGAATTTCTTCGTTGCCGCCGACCGCAGGGCAGTCGTTCAGCTACCGGCTCGATCCGGAGATCGGCACCTTCGTCCCCAACGAAGGACGCCTAGAGCCGGTGTCGTTCCGCTCGACACAGGTCATCCCGCCCGGCACGTTCCGCATCCGTGACGCGGTGTCCGCGGTTCACCTGTCGAAGAAACTAGCACCGCTG
>CALJUJ010000165.1 GCA_937975525.1 uncultured bacterium | reverse complement strand
ATTGTAGTCCCAGATGAAATAGTCTGGATTGTAGGGACCGGCTTTGCAGTCGCCCTTGGTGATGCTGGCCAGGGTTTCGATGTCACCGACGGCCGGCGTACCACCGCCGACGAACGTATTGGCGGCGAGGGAAACGCTGGTCCAGCGGTCGATCGCAACTGGGCGGCCCGGGCCGACGATGTAGTTGTCTTCGAAGATCAGGTCGCCGTTGTCGTCGATGCTCGAGCCGAAGCGCCCGGTGACGGCGGCGGTGCCCGTGGGCTGATACGAGTGCGAGGAGCGTACCGAGATCAGCGCCAACGGCTCTTCGGAGTCGACGTAGAGGTTGTTGTAGCGCGCCCCCTGGAGAGCGGCGTAGACCGTCGGGTTGGTCGCGAAGAACGCCGCTGCCGGGGCGCCGTTGTTGAAAGCGATAGCGCCATCGAAATGGACGTTGATCAACAGCCGCGGAATCGCCGTGTAGCCGTGCACGCCGTAGCCGAAGTTGTTCCAGACGACCGAATCGCGCACCTGCTTCGAGCTCTGGTGAAAGGAGACGTGCTTGTTCTCCAGGTGGATGCCGTGACCGGCGCCGGCGATGGGGTTCACCCAGCCGTTGTTGAACACCAGCGAGCCATAGATCTCGGTGTCCTGCGCCAGGTACCGAGGCGAGAGGCCGGTGCCGCCGTCGTGCACGGCGCCGTGGACCAGCTCGCCGCCGGCGCCGTGGATGTCGACGGTCTGCCACTGCGCACGGCCGATCGCCGGAGGCGTTGCCGTGCACTCGGTCTTCAGCGGCGGGGCCACGCCGTCGACGTAGCAGCAGCCGGGTGATGTCGCGCAGCCGCCGGCGGGAATGCTCGTGCGCCCACCGAGCTCGGAGTAGGTGAGCTCGAGATCGCGCAGTACGATGTCGTGACTGCATTCGGGAACGATCAGGGAGGCACAGTGGCTGGAGTCGAGCGTGCACTCAACCGGAGTCGCCGGATTACACGGCGCGCCCGAATCGTGATCGAGGACGACACGCTCGCGTCGAAACGCACGCACTGTGATCGGCTCCGATTCCGTGCCGGCGAGGAGCACGGTGAAGCTCCCCTCGTAGACCCCGCCGCGCACCCAAACCGTATCGCCGGGTTGCACGGTGCCGGTCTGGCTCAGCGCCGTTTGCAGATCCCAGGGGTCCGCGAGCGTGCCTGCGCCTGCCGGGCTGCCGATGGTGGAAGCGTAGAAGTCAGCGCCGCGCGCCTGCGCCGTGGACGCAATGACGAAACTCAAGGCTAAGAATTGTGCTGTGCGGCGCATGATCACACACCTCCCACCAGCAGAAAGGCTCCGAAGAGGAGGTTCGTGTGGGCCGCCGGCCTGGTCGGCGGCACCGGGTTGGTAGTACCGAAAACGTCGGTCTGGGTTTGCAGAAATCCAATCGGCTGGGTCACCGCCAGATCGGTCATCGACACGTTCACCACCGGCGCGGCGCTGTTGTAGGTGCCGCTGGCGACGACGTTGCCGAAATAGTCGGGCTCGTCGCCGACCTTGAAGCTCTGCACGTTGTGGATCTTGAACGATTGCCCGTGCGTCAGTCCGGTGGTCGAGAGGTCGACGGGGACGCTGGCCAGGTCTTGCCAGTTGTAGACGACGATGTGAGCGCGCCCGACTTCGTACTCGTTGGGGAGCACTTCCACCTTGTTCGTCGTAGGCAGACCGACGGTGTAGCTGCTGTTCTGATCGAGGCCAGTCGTCGCCTTCCAGTCGGCGAAGCTCAGCATCGAGCTCGCTCCCCAGTACTTGCGCCACAGTCGGAACGGCGCCGGGTTGGTGCCGGTCATGAAGTAGGCGTTGTCGTCCCAGATGTACTCGCCGAGGTGCGCTAGGGAGCGCGAGTCGACGTAACGGACGATTTCCTCGGTCGTGTTGCCCGGGTTGTTGTCGCCGCCCCCGACGACGGTATTGCCCGTGATCTTGGCGACGGCCCAATTCTCGACGTAGAGTGGGATGCCGTCGCCGACGAAGTAGTTGTCTTCCACGGCCACGTCGACACTGAAGTGACCGTCGGCACCGATGCGTAGCGCCGAGGACGAGAAGTTGCCCGTAGCAACCGGCGAGTAGCTGAAGTTGTCGCGCACGACCATGCCGTGCATGGGCGGAGCGGACTCGAAGAAGTAGTTCGGAAAGCTGCTGTTCTGCGAATCGGCGTAGAGAACTGGATCGAGGGCGAAAAACACGGTCTTGGGCAGGCCGTTGCCGAAGGAGATGTTCTTTTCGATGGTGAAGCCCTGGACCCGGCCGCAGCCACCGCGGGCGTGGATTCCCCAGCCGAAGTTGTTCCAGGCGATGACGTTGCGGATGAGCTTACGCGAGCTCAGGTCGCTGGTCTGGTAGTTCTGCGCGTAGAAGCCATGCCCATGACCGCGCAGAGGGTTCACCCAGCCGTTGTTGAAGATCAACGCGCCGTAGACCTCGCTGGTGCCCTGCGACGGCTCCCACCAGGCGACTCCATTGCTGCCGTCATGAAAGATACAGTTGATGAGCTTGATGTTGTCGCCGAAGACCTGCACAGCGTCGATGAGCGTGTGGCTGGAAATCGCCGCCGATTGAGGGTTCTGGTCGCACTCAGGGATGAGCGGCTGACTGAGGTTGCCGTTCGGGTAGCAGCACTCCGGTGCATCGGTGCAGCCGCCCGGCGGCTCCGTATAGCGAACCGGGTCGTTGTTGACCGTTTCGATGCCCCAGAACCAGACATCGTGACTGCAGCGGGCGATGACGAGCGGGGTGTTGAGGTAGTTCGGGCAGGCAGGATCGCTGAGGCTGCACCCGCACGGGTCGACCCAGCCGGAACACTTGTTCGGGTTCGACGTGCAATCCCAAACGGATGCCTCGAGAATCACCCGCTCCTGATCGTAGTTGCGCACGACGATCGGCGCCGCGGGCGTGCCCTGGAGGCGTGAAGTGAACGGGCCGCTGTAGCGGCCGCCGCGGATCCAGATT
>CALJUJ010000164.1 GCA_937975525.1 uncultured bacterium | reverse complement strand
GCTCGTCGCCTTCCTTTTCCACCATGCGCCGGTGGTGCTCGAGCAGGAGGTCTTGCTGCTCGCGTAGCGTCGGTGCCGGGGGAATCGCCCGTCCATCGAGAGCGGCGGCGATCTCGCGGAAGACCCAGGGACGCGTCAGCGCCTCGCGGGCGACCATGACGCCGGCGGCTCCGGTGGCAGCCAGCGTCTTCAGCGCGGACGCCGCGTCGGCGACGTCGCCGTTGGCGATGACCGGAATGGCAACGGCGTCGACGACGGCACGGATGCCGGCGTGGACGCAGGGTTCGCCGTAGCTCTGCTGGGCCGTACGGCCGTGTACGGTCACGGCCGCAGCGCCGTTGGCCTCGGCCGCGCGGGCGACGTCGGGAGCCGTCAAGGTGGCAGCATCGGGGCCGAGCCGCATCTTGGCAGTCACCGGAATGCCACCCGCTCCCCGTACCGCAGCGGCGACGAGGCGGCCGACGGTGGCGGGATCGCGCATCAGCGTCGCGCCGGCTCCCTGCTTGCCCATGATGCGCCGCTTCGGACAGCCGAAGTTGAGGTCGATCACCGAGACGCGGTAGTCCTGCAGGCGCCGTGCCGCTTCCTCGATCATGTCGGCATCGCGATCCCAGAGCTGCACCCCGAGTGGGCGCGGCTCGTCGGCGACCCCGTCGAGCCGATTCGGCGGCATGTGGCCGGCGATCCAGCCGCCGGCCGACACCATCTCGGTGAAGATCAGTCCGCAACCCCCGAAGCCGCGCACCACCCCACGGAACGTGTGGTCGGTGAAGCCGGCGATGGGCGCGGCGAGAACCGGTGCGGCGAGGGCGACGGGGCCAATGCTGAGAGGAGGGTGCGGCACCGCTCCTTCATAGCCGGTGGAGGCGGGAGGGGCCAGTGCGCGTGCAGCCGCGGTCGTGTTCCGTTTCGCCGCGAGCTCCGCCGAGCCGTCTTGCGCCCTGTGGAAAGATGTGTGCAGAGATCTCTCCCGCGGCGCCGAGGCACGTGGCGCCGTGCGCAACGAAATCGCAGGAGGACGACGTGGCCCAAGCCATCGAGATCGACGCACCGCTCACCCTACGCGACCAGATCGAAGCCCGAGCGCAGCATCCGACCAGCGAGAACAAGGTCCTGCTGATGCACGGCGATCGCCAGTGGACCTATCGGCAGTTCCGCGACGAATCGGTTCGCATGGCGCACTTCCTCGGACGTCGGCTCGGATCCGTCTCCGACGACCGTCCTGGACACGTGGCGATGTTCCTCGAGAACCACCTCGAGCTCATGCAGCTCTACGGTGGCTGTGCCTACGGCGGCCACACGTTGTTCGGGATCAATACCGGCCTGCGCGGCGAGGTTCTCGCCGGCGTGATCAACCAGGCGCGTGCGCGGGTGGTCGTCGTCGACGAGAAGCTCCTGCCGGAGTTGGATCGCGTGCGCGCCGAGCTGCGCACGGTGCCCGCCGAGAACATCCTCGTCGTGCCGACGGGAGAAGGCGCCGTCGACTCCGCCGTCGACCTGCGTGCCTGCCTCGATGCGGAGGTCGGTTCGGCGGGCGCGTCGCTCGATGCACCGGGCGTCGACGTCACGCCGGAACACAACTTGATGGTCATCTATACGTCGGGGACGACCGGCCTGCCGAAGGGGATCAACAACAACCACATGAAGCTGTGCCTGATCGGCGCGGTGGTCTCCGGCAACATCGGCATGGGCGCCGATACCGTTGGCTACGCTTGCATGCCGCTCTTCCACAGCAATGCGATCTTCGTCGGCTTCATGCCGGCGTTCTGGGTCGGAGGCGCGATGGGTCTGCGCGAGCGCTTCAGCGCGAGCCAGTTCGTGCCCGATTGCTTTCGCTACGGCGTGACGTTCTGGAACTACGTCGGCGAACCCGTGCACTACGTTCTGTCGGCCATCGAGAAGCAGTACGGCGGCGATCTCGAGAAGATTCGGGCCGAGATCACCCATCACCCCGACAACAAGCTACGCTTCGCCGTCGGCAACGGCGCGGCTCCGCCCGACATCGATCGTTTCGTCGATTGGTTCGGCCTCGAGGACATGTTCGAGCTCTACGGCTCGACCGAGGCCGCCATCAGCACGTTTCGGCGCAAGGGCGACCCGCGCGGCAGCGTCGGAGAGATCACCGACGCCAACGTGAAGATCCTCGACGAGCGCGGCCGCGAGTGTGAGAACGCGGTGCTCGGCGCCGACGGCAAGATCACCAACTACGACCGGGCGGTTGGTGAGATCTGCCGCGTCGCCGAGGACACGGCTCTCTTCCAGGGCTACTACGAAAATCCCGAAGCCAACAGCAGCAAGTACCGCGACGGCGTCTATCACTCGGGCGACCTGGGACACATCCTCGAGCGCGACGGTAGACGCTTCCTGTTCTTCGACGGACGCACCGACGACTGGATCCGCAAGGACGGTGAAAACTTCTCGGCGGGTCAGGTGGGTCGAATGCTGTCCGAGCACCCCGATGTGTCGTTGGCCGTCGCCTACGGCGTTCCCTGTTCGGTGTCGGACGAGTTGGTGATGGCCGCGGTCAAGATGCGCGAAGGGGTTCCCTTCGACCCTGCTGGTTTCTTCGCCTGGTGCGAGGAGCAGGTCGAAGGGGGCAGCATGGACCGCAAGTGGTTCCCCGATTTCGTCCGCCTCGTCGACGACTTCGAATACACGCAGACCCAGAAGGTGTTGGTACGGCACCTGAAGGCGGTTCACTTCGACCGTCGGCGTCTGGCCGATGCGCCGTTGTTCTGGCGAGAGCGTGGCGATGCGGCCTTCAAACCCTTCTCGGCGGACGACTTCGACCGCTTGCGTGAGGATTTCGTCAAGGCCGAGCGCGCCGAGCTGCTCGATCGCTGATGCTCGGTGTCGACTCGTCGCCGCGCACACGGGCGAAGACGAGCTGATCGAGGAGGCGACCGCGCTTCGTCACGCTGTGGCGCAGCGTGCCTTCGTAGAGGTAGCCGGCCTTCTCCAGGACGCGGCACGATGCCGGGTTGCTGGAGTACACGCCACCCCACACGCGTTGGACCTCGAGCTGGGCGAAGGCCCAGTCGGTGAGCCTGCGGACGGCGGCCGTGGCGATGCCACGACCCCAGAAGGGCGCGCCCACCCAGTATCCGATCTCGCGGCTTGCGCGTTGGACGTCGACTTCACGCTTGAGGCCGATGCCGCCGATGACCTCGGCCGGCGTCGCCAGTGCCAGGCTCAACTCGTCGCCGTCGTCGTCGGCGCTCCCGAGCCAGGCGCGGGCATCGGCTTCGGTGTACGGATGCGGAAACGCGTCGCGGAGGTTCGCAGCGATCCGCGGGTCGTTCGCGTAGCGGACCAGGGCGGGCACGTCGTCGCGACGAAAGCGTCGCAGCACGATGCCTTCGATGCCGACAGCGAGCTCGGTGAAGGTCGTCTCGACGGCGTCAGCGGTCATACGGCACGTCGGGGCTGTCGAAGCCCCAAAACTCCCGACGCGAGCGGCGAAGGGGAAGATCGCGGTCTACGAGGAGCGATTCGATCGTACGGTGGCGCGGCGACACGGCGACTTTCACGTCGACCTCCGGAGGGGTAGTACAAGGGCTTGTGCCCCGGGCACGGCGACGGCGCAAGGGGCGCCGCACGCGGTGCGGACGGGGGCACGCCGGGAGGCATGGGTGGGCAGCGACGACCGTGAAGCTACGCTAGAATGGATTCCACGCGCGGTGCGCGGCCGG
>CALJUJ010000163.1 GCA_937975525.1 uncultured bacterium | reverse complement strand
GTTGCTGGTGGTCGTCGACGACGTACATCTCGCCCCCCGCTCGTCGCTGATGGTCCTCGAGCTCGCGGTCCAGGATGCGCAGTCACTTCCGTTGGGTTTCGTCGCCACCTGTCGTGTTCCCGACGTGGATGCCTCCCGAGATGCAGCGGCGACACTCGACCGCCTCCGAGTGGCGGGCCGTTGCCGCGAGATCGATCTCGTCGGTTGGTCCGAGGCGCAACTCGCCGAAGTCGCCGCGGCTCACCTCGGCGACGTGCCCGAAGCCGACGTCGCCGTCCTCTGGCGCCGTACGCAGGGGGTGCCTTTCTTCGTCGTCGAGCTTCTGCGAGGAGCACGCGCTGCGGCCGACTTGACCGGCGGTGGTCGCGAGCTCGACGAGGAAGCTTCGGTGCCGAAGGCGGTGCGCGCCTTGATCCGTGAGCGGCTAACGTCCTTGACCTCCGACACGCGGGGCTTTCTGGAGATTGCCGCGGTCGTCGGACTCGACATCGTTCCCGAGTTCATTGCCGCGCTCTCCGGCCTTGAGGGCGGGGCGGTGATGGCAGCGATGGACGAGGCCGGGGCCCACCGAATGGTCGTAGCCGATCCTGGCTACCGCTTTGCTCACGCCCTGTTCGCCGAGGTGCTCTACGCCGAGCTGCCTTCGTTTCGCCGCGCCCAGTGGCATCGCGCCGTTGCCGAAGCCTACGATCGCGTCGGCCGCGAACCGGCCGCCCGTGCCTATCACCTCACGCGTGCATACGGTTGTGTCGAAGCTTCCGCGGTGGTGCGCGCATTGATCGATGCGGGCGACGAAGCGGCTGCCAAGCATGCCTACGACGACGCGCTGGCCCACTTCGAACAAGCGCTCGGGCTTCTCGAAGACGGTGCCGACGGGGACCTGCTGGGGCAGGTCTTGGTGAAGCTGACGAGCTCGGCTCGATACGCCGGACGGATTCTCGCAGCGCGTGAATCGGGTCGCCGCGCCGCATCCACGGCGCTCGAGCTCGGCGATGCCGAGTTTGCTGCGCGGGCTGCCCTCAACTACTCCGGGCTCTTCTATCCGCGAGCCGTCGGTCGCGACCCGAGTGCGGCCGACGTGTTGCGGAGCGTTCTCGATCGCTACCCCGATCTCGAGGCGGCGACGTCCGCGCGCGTGGCGGCACGGCTGGCTACGACTCAGACCTCGAGCGACGCGAAGGGCATGGACCGACTTCGGCGGGTCGACGCAGCGGTCGCACGGAGCCGGGGCCTCGGCAACGCGGCGGCCCATGCGGAAGTGTTGCTGGACGCCGTTTTGGCGCGGCTGGATGTCGGTTCCAGCGACGGACTGCAGCCGTTGGCGGAAGAACTCGTCGCCGTGGGGCGCGAAGGGGGCGATCGCGAGGTCGTTGCGCGCGGGCTGCAGTCGTTGGCGGTCGTATTTCTCCAACGTGGCGAGCTCGATCACGCCCGGGCCGAGATCGACAGGCTCGAGGCCATCGCCCGCGAGCTGCGGCTACCCGAGTACGAACTGGCAGCAACCCATCTCGGCTATTGCGTCGCGTTGCAGCAGGGACGGCTGCACGAAGCGCAGCGGATCTTCATCGCGCAAGGGGTTTTGCCGCGTCGCGGCACGCGTCTGGCCTTCCAGTATTTGCTGTTGTCTCGTATCACGGGAACGAGCTTTGGCGGCGCGGGTGAATCGATGCCTCGAACGGACGTCTCGCCGGAGCTTCCGTGGGAGCTGATGCGTGTCGTCTTCGACGCCGACGCGGGGCGGAGGAAGGATGCTCGCGCAGCTCTTCGTGAGCTTGTCGACGACGACTTCCAAAAGCTGTGCGGCCCGCGCGGTCTCGGCACGGGGCCGATCGTCCTGGCGGGCCTGGCCTATGCGTGTGCGCTCGTCGACGATGCCGAAGTCGCGAGAGTCTTGCTCCCGCAGATTGACCACCAGCACCAGCTCTGGGGGGTTGCGCCCTTCGGGCATGTATTGGCCGGACCGATGGCACGCTACGCAGGCCAGCTCGCCTCGATTCTCGGCGAAGACGAGTTGGCGCAACAGCGATTCGAGCTGGCAATCGAGCAGTGCGAGGAGCACGGCGCGCGCGGTGAGATGGTGAGCTTGCGATTCGACTACGGGATGGCTTTGCAGCGGACGAAGTCTCAGCAGGCACAGCGCCTCGGCCGTTCGCAGCTCGAGCGAGC
>CALJUJ010000162.1 GCA_937975525.1 uncultured bacterium | reverse complement strand
ATCTTCGAAGCTCGATTCTCATCTCCGGCCTATTGCCGCTGGCGATTCTGATGACCTTCATCGGCATGCGGCGTTTCGGCGTGGACGCCAACATCGTGGCGCTCTCCGGGATCGCGATTGCCATCGGCACGATGGTCGATATGGGAATCGTGATCTGTGAGAACATCCTCAAGCACCTGGAGCGATTGGCTCCCGGCCAGAGTCGCCTGGAGGCCATTCACCGCGCGGCTTCTGAGGTGGGAAGCGCCGTGCTGACCGCTGTGTCGACCACGGTGGTCAGCTTCCTGCCCGTCTTCACGATGGAGGCCGCCGAAGGGAAGCTCTTTACGCCGCTCGCATACACGAAGACCTTTGCCCTGATCGCTTCTATCATCGTGTCGCTTACCCTCATTCCGCCATTTGCGCACATGCTCTTTCGAGATCGTCTGGATGGGGGTGGTGGCAAAGCGGGGCTTCGGTTAGCCCTCAGTGGCGGATTCGCTGTCGCCGGGGTCGTGTTTATCGTACTGGGCTTTGGCCTCGCCGGAGTCGCGCTCCTGTTGCTCGCCCTCTACCGGGTAGCCGAGATCTATCTCCCGGATCGCTTTGAGTGGGTGCTGCCCTGGGTGGCCAACGGGCTGGTCGCGATTTTCGTCGCACTCATCCTGGCCGACCACTGGCTGCCGCTCGGGCCAGAAGCCGGCTCATTTCTCAACCTGCTCTTCGTGGCTTGCCTGATCGGCGGAGTACTAGTCGCTCTGCTCGTGTTCCAGCACTTCTACGAGCCGCTGCTCCGGTGGTGCTTGGTGCACAAAGCAGCCTTTCTTTCGCTACCGGTGGTTCTCACTGTCCTCGGCGCCATGGTTTGGCTCGGCTTCGACGGGGTCTTCGGATTCCTGCCGAGAGACGTGCGCGCCTCTGCGATCCTCGCGCCCGTTCAGAGAGCATTCCCCGGGATGGGTAAGGAATTCATGCCGCCGCTCGATGAGGGTTCCTACCTGCACATGCCGACGACGATGCCGCACGCGTCGATCGGGCAATCCATGAAGATGCTCGAGCGCCAGGTCATGGCCATCAACGCCATTCCGGAAATTGAAAGTGCAGTAGGCAAGCTCGGTCGCGTCGAGAGTCCACTCGACCCGGCACCTGTGTCGATGTTCGAGACAGTCATAAACTACAAGTCCGAGTATCGAACAGACAAAGACGGGCATCGGCTGAAGTTCCGGTACGACGCGGATCGTGAGGAGTACGTGCGGGAAGGCGGAGATCTCGTCGAAGATGAAGACGGCAGGCCGTTTCGGCAGTGGCGAGACCACATCCACTCTGCCGGCGACATCTGGAACGAAATCGTCGATGCAGCCGAGGTTCCGGGAGCGACCAGCGCGCCACGGCTTCAACCGATCGCCGCGCGTATCGTCATGCTACAGAGCGGCATGCGCGCTCCGATGGGTATCAAGATCAAAGGTCCGAACCTTGAAACGATCGAGCGCGTCGGCCTCGACATGGAACGGCTTCTCAAAGAGGTGCCGTCGATTCCACCCGCAACCGTCATAGCGGACCGCATCGTCGGCAAGCCATACCTCGAGATCGAGATCGACCGAGAGGCAATCGCGCGCTACGGCGTTCGCCTGAAGGCCGTTCAGGGAATTATCGAGGTCGCGATCGGCGGCAAGCGCATCACTACGACGGTCGAGGGACGAGAGCGCTACCCCGTGCGCGTACGTTACCTGCGCGAGCTGCGCGACACGGTGGACTCTCTGGGGCGCATCCTGGTGCCGTCCGCCAGCGGCGAGCAGATCCCTCTCGAGCAGCTGGCGACTATCCGCTACACACCGGGACCCCAAGTCATCAAGAGCGAAGACACTTTTCTGGTCGGCTACGTCGTCTTCGACATGAAGCCCGGTAGGGGCGAGGTCGATGTCGTTGAGGACGCCCAGCGATATCTCAACGAGAAGCTCGCGAGCGGCGAGTTCGAGCTGCCGGCCGGGGTTAGCTACACGTTTGCCGGTAGCTACGAAAACCAGATTCGAGCGACGAAGAAGCTTGCCGTGGTGCTTCCATTGGCACTCTTTCTCATCGTCATGCTGCCCTACTTCCAGTTCCGGAGGGTGTCGACGACGATGCTAGTGT
>CALJUJ010000161.1 GCA_937975525.1 uncultured bacterium | reverse complement strand
CGCTCGCACCGACGGGTGCACCTCGATCCCGAAGGCGCGCTCGAGCGCGTGTGCCGCGCTCATCTGGTAGGCGACCGGGCAGATACCGCAGATGCGTGCCGTGATGTCGGGCGCCTCCTCGGCGTGTCGGCCACGCAGAAATGCCTCGAAGAATCTCGGCGGTTCGAAGATCGCCAGCTGCAAGTCGACGACCTCGCCAGCGCGGATCTCGATGCGCAGAGATGCCTCGCCCTCGACACGCGTCAACGTGCCGACTTCGATGGTTCTATTCGTCGTCTTCGATGGCATTGCTCGCCTCTCGGAACGCGGGCGCGTAACCGGTGAATCCGCGCAGACGCCGTACGGCCTCGTCGGCCGCCATCCCGTCGCTTCGGAATCGTTCGACCAGAGCCCCGACGTTGGCGCCTTCAGCGGGTCCGAAGCATCCGTAGCAGCCGCGCCCCATCTGCGGGCAGATGGCGCCACAACCGGTGCGGGTCACGGGGCCGAGGCAGGGCTCCTGCCGGGTCACGGCGAGGCAGGCGATGCCCTTCTGTTTGCACGTCAGACAGACGCTGTGCCGAGGCAGGGAGGGGCGCACCCCAACGAGCAGGGAGCGCAGGACTTCGAGAAGCTGCCCGCGGTCGATCGGGCAGCCCGGCAGCTCGAAGTCGACGGCGACGTGCTCGGCGATGGCGGTCGAATGTCCCAGCGTCTCCAGCCAGTCGGGATTCGGGTAGACGGCGCGCTTGTATTCCTCGACGTCGGCCCAGTTGCGCAACGCCTGGATGCCGCCGGTGGTGGCGCAGGCGCCGATCGTGACCAGCGTATCCACCTCGCGTCGGATCACCTGGATCCGGCGCGCGTCGGCGGCCGTGGTGATGCTGCCCTCGACGAGGCCGACGTCGAACGGGCCGCGACCGAGGTGCGAGCGCGCTTCGGGGAAGTAGGCGATGTCGACGAGCTCGGCGAGCGTGAGCAGCTCGGTCTCGGCGTTGAGGATCTGTAGCTGGCAACCGTCGCACGAAGCGAACTTGTAGACCGCGAGGCGTGGTCGTTTCATCGTGCCTCCCGCGCCAGAGTCGGTTGCACCTGGTCGTAGCGAAACACCGGGCCCTCCTTGCAGACGAAGAACCCGCCGAGTTGGCAGTGACCGCAGAGGCCGATGCCGCATTTCATGCTGCGTTCGAGCGAGACGTGGATCGCATCGGGGCTCAGGCCCGCCTCGAGGAAGCGTCGCGCCGCATAGCGCATCATCACCTCGGGGCCGCACATCATCACCACGGCGCCGGGCCGCACTTCGAGCTGGTCGAACAAGGTGGTCACGACGCCGACGTGGTAGTGCCATTCACGGTCGCCGCGGTCGGCGGTCAGGTAAACCCGGGTGCGCGGCTCGTTGCGCCAGCGTTCGAAGCGCTCGCGGTAGAGCAGGTCGGAAGGCGCCTTCACTCCGTGGACGATCTGCAGGTCTCCGTACTGGTCGCGGCGGCGGATGACGTATTGGATCACGCCGGCGACCGGCGCGCAGCCGAGTCCCCCGGTGACGATGATGATGTCGCGCCCGCGGGCTTCATCGAGCGGCCACCCGCGTCCGTAGGGCCCGCGGATACCGATGGCGTCGCCTTCCTGCAGGTGCGCCAGGCCGTCGGTCACATGCCCGACGACGCGAATCGTATGCTCGAGGTCGGTACCAGTCTCGGGGTCCGAAACGATCGAGATCGGCACTTCTCCGATCCCGAAGCAGTACAGCATGTTGAACTGCCCAGGCCGGAAACGGAACGAGCGCTGCACCTGCGGATCGGCGAAGCGACAGGTCAAGGTCAGCACTCCGGGGGCTTCTTCCTGACGCCGGACGACGTGGGCGAGCTCGGGGCGGTACGGGGTCATCGCGCTGCCTCGGCCGGTCGGCGCAACGCCTCCACCTCGCTGGTCAGATCGATACCCACCGGACACCAGGTGATGCACCGGCCGCAGCCGACACAGCCGGAAGTGCCGAACTGGTCGATCCAGGTCGACAGCTTGTGCGTCAGCCACTGGCGGTAGCGATCGCGTGTATGCGGGCGGAAGTTCTTGCCGTGGATCTGGCCGTGCTCCGGTGTGAAGCACGACGCCCACGCGCGGACGCGCTCGGTGGTCGCGCCCCGCAGATCGGCGACGTCCTCGACCGTGTGGCAGAAGCAGGTCGGGCAGACCATCGTGCAATTGGCGCACGACAGGCAGCGCTGCGCGACTTCGTCCCAGTGGGGATGGTCCGCCGCGTTCACCAACAGCTCGCGGAGCCCATCGGTGTCGAGACGCCGCTCCATCGCGGAGGCACAGCGGTCGACCGCGGCCTCGGCACGGGCGACGGTCGCAACCGGTGCGGTGGCGGCGTCGACCGCAGCCAAGAGAGCCGCGCCGCGATCGCTGTGGGCGCTGGCGACGAATGCGTCGTCGAGCTCGATGAGCTCCAGGTCGTGGCCACCGCGAGCCCGCGGGCCGGTATCCATCGACGTACAGAAACACGTCGAGAGCGAGCGCGTGCACGCGACGGCGACGATCGTCACCTGTCCGCGGCGGACGGCGTAGTGGGAGTCGCGCGCATGGTCGTGCAGAAAAATCCGGTCCTGGACCGCTGCGCCGGCGAGGTCGCATGCGCGCACGCCGATGACCGTCAGCGCCTGGCCCTCCGGCAAGGTTTCCGTGACCCTGAAGCCGCGGCCCTCGCGGCGCAGGGAAATCAACGGCTCCGTGGCTGGGAAGAAGAGCTTCTTCAACGAGTCGGGGCCGTGGACGACACCGAAGATCTCGTTGGGCTCACCGTCCTCGAGCAGGTAGGTGCCTGGCCCCTGTCGGTCGCGCCGGCCGATCGGCAGCTCTTCGGTGCGCCGTACCTCGTCGAGGACGACCGTAGCGTCGCGTTCCACCGGGCCGAGGACTCGCTGGCCGGAGGACCATAGGAAATCCAGCAGCGTCTGCAGCTCCGACTTGGGAAAGGTTCGCGATTCCATGCCTGCGAGGCTTTCAGGGCTGGCCTGGTCCAGGCTCCGGAGGCGGCTCGTTCGGAGTGGGCGGCGCTGATTTGGAGGAAGAGTCGGTTGCGGGCTTGGCTTTCCCGAAGGCGCGCAGGCGGAGCGCCATCCGGTGTAGACGGCGCACAGCCTTGCCGTGAACGCTGTC
>CALJUJ010000160.1 GCA_937975525.1 uncultured bacterium | reverse complement strand
GCGGCCAATCCCAGCTTGCTCGGGGGCGGCGGTGTCGACGGTGCCATTCACGCCGCGGGCGGTCCCCAGATCCTCGCCGAGTGCCGTAGGATCGGCGGTTGTCCGCCCGGGGAAGCACGCGTCACCGGCGCGGGACGGCTGCCCGCCAAGTTCGTGATCCACGCCGTCGGCCCCGTCTTCCGCGGAGGCGGCGCCGGCGAAGCAGAGATCCTCGCCAGCGCCTACCGGGAATCCATCCGTCAGGCTGCCGCGGTGGGCGCCCGTTGTATCGCCTTTCCCTCGATCAGCACGGGTGCGTATGGGTATCCGCTCGACGATGCCGTACCGATCGCACTCCGCGCCATCGCCGACGGCCTTGCTGCGCACCCGCGCGTTCGACTCGTCCGCCTGGTAGCGTTCGACCGGCACACGTTCGCAGCCTACGCGCGAGCAATGCAGCGCCACGGCGCCGGTGCGGGACGCGCGAGTTGAATCCCGATGGCAATCGCCAACGATCAGCTCGAACTGCTCTACGAAGTCAGTCGCTCCCTCCACAGCCTGATCGAGCTCGACGAGCTACTGCCGGCGGTCGTCGAGAAGACCAAGGATCTCCTCGATGCGGAGGGCTGTTCGCTCATCCTTCTCGACGAGACGGGCGAAGAGCTCTACTTCCCCTTCGTCAGCCCCGAGAACACCGAGATCGCCGAACGGCTGCGCAAGCTGCGGATGCCTGCGGACAAGGGCATTGCCGGCGCCGTGCTGCAGAGCGGAACCTCGCTCGTCGTCCCCGACGTGCGCGCGGACCCACGGTTCTACGAGGGCGTCGATGAGCAGACTGGCGGCAGCACGCGCTCGATTCTCTGCGCCCCGCTGCGCACGCAACGCGGCATGATCGGCGTCATCGAGTGCATCAACAAGCGGGGTGACGGAGGGTTCACCGGTGAGGAGCTTCCCTTCCTCGAAGCCCTCGCGGCGAGCACCGCCGTGGCCATCGAGAACGCCCGCCTCTACCGAAGCCTGAAGGACTCGGAAGCCAAGCTGCGCGACGAGGTCGCGCTTCTCGAACGCGAGCGGCCCGTGGGGCATCGCTTCGCCGGTATCGTCGGTCGCTGTCCAGCGATGGAACGGGTCTTCCGCTTGATGGAGAGCGCGATCGCGTCGCCGATCACGGGGCTGCCACAGGGTGAGACGGGCGTCGGTCAGGAAGTCGAGGAGCGCGCCATCCACTACGAAGGTGCCCGCCGTGACCGGCCCTTCGTCGCCGTCAACTGCGGAGCGTTTCCGGAAAACCTTCTCGAGAGCGAGCTCTTCGGCTACCGTAAGGGCGCTTTCACCGGAGCTGTCGCAGACAAGCGCGGGCTGTTCGAGGCGGCCGACGGTGGCACCATCTTCTTGGACGAGATCGGCGACACGCCGCCTCTGACGCAGGTCAAGCTCCTGCGCGTCCTCGAGCGCGGCGAGTTCCTGCCCGTCGGCGCGACCGAGGCGCGCCGGGTCGACACGCGCGTCGTCTCCGCGACGAATCGGGACTTGCAGGCTGAAGTCGCTGCGGGCCGATTCCGCGAGGACCTCTACTACCGGCTCAATGCCTTTCCCATCTACGTGCCCCCGCTGCGCGAACGCCGCGACGACATCCCGATGCTCGTGAGCCATCTCCTGAAGGAGTTGGTCCGCGAGTGGGGCAGGGGGGAGATGGCGATCACGCCCGAGGCCATGGAAGCGCTCGTTCGCTATCGCTGGCCGGGCAACGTTCGCGAGCTCCGCCACGAGCTCGAGCGCGCCGTCACCCTCGCCGGCCACCAGACCTCGCTCCTGCCGTCCTTCCTCTCCGAGCGCGTCGCGGGAAGCCAGGCACACGCCGCGGCGGCGCAGGCACGGGGCACGCTACGCGACGCCCGCACCGAGTTCGAGAAGCAGTACGTGGCGCTGGTGCTCGAGCGTCACGGCGGCAATGTCTCGCACAGTGCCAAAGCCCTCGGCATCAGTCGGGTGATGCTGCAGCGAAAGATGCGTGACTACGGTCTACGCAGCCCCGTGGCGCAACGCCGCGCCCCGCGATCTACGGAAGGGAAGCGGCCGGAGTCAGGTTGACCGCGACGCGCTCGAAATAGATTTCGGTCCTGCCCTCGAAGCCGGAGTCGATGCCGACCAGGGCCCACAGGTCGCCTGCGGCGTCGGGTACCGCCAGGGCCGTGTGGACGTGGTCGCGCACCACGGATCGGTAGGGGGCATCGCTCGGATCGACGCTGTCGCAAGCAAGCCCGTTGGCGATGTTTCCTGCAGGCGAAGCGGCGGGCCCACCGGTGGACTGGTTCCCCTTGTCGACCGTCATGCGCACGTTGCCGTCGCGATCGATGCGGGTCTCCGGACGGGCGCCGTTGACGCCGGCCTTGAGAAACACGGACTCGCCCGGGGCGCCACCGATGCCCGGACACCCGCTCGGCGCGTTGGACGCGAACCGGATGCGGAACGTGACCTCGTAGACCTGGGCGGCGCGCACCCCCTCGGCGGGGCCAAAGCGGCGCGCGATGAACAGGAACAGGTCGTCCGAGAAGTTGCTTCCGCCGAGCAGGTACCCCGTGCCGAAGATTCCCGTTTCCTCGGGCAGGGGCGCGATGTCCCCGAGCAGGTCGAATTCTGCGGCCTGATCGGCGGGGTAGTCGGCGGCGCCGCTGGTCCAGCCGTTGGCAGCACTGGGAAAGTCGAACGAGAAGAACAGCGGCGGCCGCGGTGTGGGCGTCGTCGTCGCGGTCGCGGTTGCGGTTGCCGTCGGCGGGGGAGGCGTCGGCGTGACCGCCGGGCATCCGTCGAGGGAACGCAACAGAGCTTGAATGATTTCGTCGACCGTCAGTGAACCATTTCCGTCCGTGTCGCCGGCGGTACAGGTCGCGACGTCGACGTTGCCGAGTGCCACGTTGATCAGGGTGACGATCTCGTCGACCGTGACGTCGCCGGAAGCATCGCAATCGCCGGGACAGGCGAAGGCTGCAGGGGGTGACAGCACCATGAGACCCGCAAAGGTCGCGCCGGCAAGAGCACGACGAAGGCGCCGAGTGACGTTGCTTCCGACCATGGTGGCCAGCGCTAGCAGAGCCCAGGCGAGTA
>CALJUJ010000159.1 GCA_937975525.1 uncultured bacterium | reverse complement strand
CTCGCGTCCCCGTTCGTACGAGACGACGCCGTGCCCGCGCGGCCCCGCGCATCTGGCTTGGGGTCGCCATTCGCGGTAGGCGGGAGCCATGAATCCGAACACGGCTCTCGTCACCGGCGGCAACTCCGGCATCGGCTTCGAGTGTGCACGTCAACTCGCGCGCGACGGCTGGCACGTGGTCATCGCCAGCCGCAATCGCGATGCGTCGGCGCACGCCGCCGACCAAATCCGCGCCGAGGCGGGTGCCGATTCGGTCTCGGCGATGGCGCTCGACCTCGGCTCCCTCGCATCGGTGCGCGCGTTCATCAGCGCCGTCGAACAGAAGGACCTGCCGCTGCGCGCGCTCGTGTGCAACGCCGGAGTGCCGGCCTCCGGCGAACGCAAGCTGTCGCCGGACGGTTTCGAGACGACCTTCGCCGTGAACCACCTCGGCCATTTCCTGCTGACGAACCTTCTGCTGGCTCGTCTCGCCGCGCACGCCCCGGCACGCATCGTCGTCGTTGCCTCCGGCGTACACGACCCTGCGTTGACCACCGGCATGCCGAATCCCGCGATCGCCGATCTCGAGACCCTGGCCCAGTACGGCGGGCCCAGCGAAGCGGGCTTCGACGGCCGTCTCGCCTACGTCAACAGCAAGCTCTGCAACCTCTGGTTCGTCTACGAGCTCGATCGGCGCCTGCGTGCCGCCGGCGCCCACGTGACCGTCAACGGCTACGATCCCGGCCTGGTCCCGGGTTCCGGCCTCGCCCGCGAGTATCCATCCGCCTTGCGATTCGTCTGGGACCACGTGCTGCCACCGATCACCGGCTTGCTTTCGAGCGTCGTGCCCATGCTCAGTACCGCGCCGCGCTCGGGCGTCGCGCTGGCACGACTGGTCAGCGATCCGAGTTTCGAGGACACCTCGGGCAAGTATTTCCCCTCGCATTCGCGCTGGCAGGAGGCGCGCTCGTCGGTCGATTCCTACGACGCCCGGCGGGCAGCGGAGCTCTGGAAGCTGAGCATGCGCTTGAGCGGTCTGCCGGCGGGCGCTTCGCTCGCCGCGCCTTGACGGCGCCGTCAGCCGAGCGCGGCGACGACGAGGTCGTGTAGGCGCGGTCGAAAGCCCTGGATCGCGTCGTTGCCGCGGCGCGGATGGACGCGGTTCGTCAGCAAGATCACGTGGCGCTCGGCGTCCAGGTCGAGCCATGCCGAGACGCCAGTGAACCCCAGGTGGCCGACGGAATGGCGCGAGAAACGCTCGCCGGCGCTCGATCCCTGCGGCGACGGAGTGTCCCAACCCAGGCACCAGGTGGACTCCGCCGCCGTCCCGGCCGGTGACCAGAACTCGCGGATGACGTGACGGGGCACGAGTGGGGTCGCCGCCCGCCCCGCCCAGCAGTCGCGCAGATGGGTGAGGAGCGTGTCGAGGTCGTCCGCGGTCGAGAACAACCCCGCATGCCCGGCGATGCCGCCCATCGCGTAGGCGTTGTCGTCGTGCACCACGCCGCAGAGCACCTCCTTGCGCCAAGGACAGCGCTCCGTCGGAGCGATCGGGTCGCGCGACGGATCGAGCGGCCGCACGCGCCGTGCGTCGAGATCGACGAACGTCGTCCGGCGCAGGCCGAGCGGGCGGAAGATGCGCGTCTCGCAGTGGCGGCCGAGCGGCGTGGCGCTGACCTCCTCGACGAGCGCCCCCAACAGCATGAATCCCACATCGCTGTAGACGGCACGACTGCCGACTGGTCGCTCGAGCTGCTCGCGCTGGATCTCCTGGTACACCCACTCCTTCGCTGCCTCGGTGCCGAGGAAGTTGAGCCGGGCGCCCCGCTGCTCGGCCGTGCGAATATCCTCGAAGAAAGGGCGCCAGGCGCGCAACCCCGAGGCGTGGCTGAGCAGATGGCGGAAGCTGATCGGCGCTTTCCCGTACACTCCGAAGTTGTGAAAGAAACGCGTCACCCGATCGTCGAGACGCACCTTGCCCTCGGCGACGAGACGCATCGTCGCGACACTGGTCGCGAACGCCTTGGTCAACGAGGACACGTCGAAGATCGTATCCTCGGTCATCGCCGTGGACGTCGGTTCGAGGCTGCGCAGGCCGTAGGCCCGCCGGTAGAACGCGCGCTCGCCGTCGCGCACGAGCAAAACCGCGCCGGGAAACACCCCCGCGCCGATCGCCGCGTCGATTTCCTTGTCGACCGGGTCGAACGTGCTCACGACGCGGCCACCGTTTCCGTGAGCGGCGACTCGAGCAACGTGAGCCGCTCGCCCGCGAGTTGCACGCGGACGCCGAGCGGCAGGGTTGCGGTTCCCTGCCCGTGACCGCTCGGCAGGCCGAACACGACCGGGTAGGGCGCACGATGGAAGGACTCGCGGATCACGTCACGTACCGTGACCGCCTCGCCGTCCCCCGCGGTGCAACCGACCATCTCGCCGAAGACGACGCCGGCGACGCCGTCGAGCGCGCCCGCCTGGCGCAGCTGCGTCAGCATGCGATCGATACGGAACGGCTTCTCGTTGACGTCCTCGAGGAACAGGATGCGACCGTGCGTCGGTACCGCCCAGGGCGTGCCGAGCATGGCGGTGACGATCGACAAGCAGCCGCCGACGAGCCGCCCATCGCCCGTTCCCGGACGGATCACCTCCTCCGCCGACTGCGACCAACCGCGGCGCTGCCCGCTCACCATCGCTACGACCGCCGCCGCCGCCGGCGCCGCGAGATTGGCCACCATCGGACCACGAACGGCGACCAGGCCGGCGATGTCGACGAGATAGGAGAGAAGGAAGGTCAGATCACTATGGCCGACGACCACCTTCGCCTGCGTGCGCAACAGCTCCGGCTCCAGCAACGGCAACAACCGGCCACAGCCGTAGCCGGCGCGGGCGGCGAAGATTCCCTTGACCTCGGGGTCGCGCAGCGCCTCGGTCAGGTCCGCCAGTCGCTGTGCGTCGGTTCCGGCGAGGTAGCCGCGGCGCTCGAGCAGGTGGCGACTGCGCCGGACCTGCAAGCCGAGCTCCTCGAGATGGCGAACGCCGCGATCGACCGCGCTGGGTTCGACGGCGGCGCCGGGGGAAAGGACGACGACCAGGTCCCCGGGGCAGAGCGGACGCGGCTTGCGCATCGCCCGGGTCAGCCGAAGACCCCGGCCGTGGGGCGCGCAACGCCAGGCGGCCGGAACGTGTGAGTCAGATTCGCGAGCTCGCCACGCGCTTCGTCGCTCGTCGCCGCCACGCCACGCCGCTCGAGATCCGCGATCAGAGCGTCCACGGTGCGAAACATGTCGGTCTGCACGACGTACATGGCCCGACACCGCGGACAGCGGAGGACCTGCCCCGTGCGGAACGCGGCACGCCGCACCGCCCACTCGGCGTCGCAGTGGTGGCAGTACAGGGGCACTTGCCACGGGTCGACCGGTTCCGCTGCGGTGCTCGTCGTCGGTTCGGTCGGATCGCTCATGTGGGCCTCGCAAGCATCGTACGATGCCACGATACCAACGCCTCGGCGGCACGGCAATTTGCCCCTTCGATGCTTCGCATCGGAGGCGCTGCCGGGTGCGGCGAGGTCACGCAGATGCCGGGGTGCGGATCTTCCGGCGGCGTGGCCCGGCGGCTATGGTGCAGCCATGCCGAACGACAAGAAGCCGGCACCGCGCCCGACCGAGGTGCGCCGGCTCGCCGCCGAGAAGCGCGTCCGCATCCAGTGGAGCGACGGCCACGAGAGCACCTACGAGTACGCCTACCTGCGCGGTTGGTGCCCGTGCGCCGGCTGCCAGGGGCACGGTGGCGACGTACGCTACGTGCATGCTGAAGTCACCGAGCTCGCCAACATCGCGCTCGTCGGCAACTACGCCCTCGGCCTCACCTGGGCGGACGGCCACGACACCGGCATCTACTCCTACCAACACCTGCGTGAGCTGTGCCCGTGCTGCGGCGACGAATCGTGACCTCCACGTCGACTCGGTGAGATTCACCCGATGCTTCGACTCATCGCTGCGGGCGCTCTCGTGCGCCGGCGCCGGCCCGAGCCGCGCCGGTGTGGATCCGCGTCGCCCCGCGAGGGCGCTTCGTGGTCGCCGTAGCCTCCACGCCGTCGCGGCGGGAGCGCGACGAGGGGCTGCTGGTGCTGCAGTCGGCGGGCATCGGCGCGAGCGCCGTCCGCAGCGGGCGAGAGTGGACGATCATCGTCGCCGATTCCCTCGAGCTCGCGGCACGGGCCAACCTCGCCGAGTTCGAGCGTGAGAACGCACGCCTCGCCGAAGGCGACGCAGCACCTCTCGATCTCGGTCCGTCGGTGCTCGGCAGTGTCGTCGGGGTGTGCCTGGTGGCGCTGCATGCGTTCTCGTTTCTGGCTCCCGGTCGCGAATGGTGGCTGCGCGCCGGTCGCGCGTCGTCGTGGCGCATCCTCGACGGTGAGTTGTGGCGCGCCGTGACGGCGCTGACCCTGCATGCCGACGCGGTGCACGTCGCCGGCAATGCGCTGGCCTCGGCCGTGTTCGTCAGCGCGGTCGGTCGCATCTACGGTGCCGGCGTCGGCCTGCTCGCGGTCGTCGCCGGTGGCGTGCTCGGCAACTTGATGAACGCCCTGTACCGCGGCGGTGTCCATCTCTCGATCGGCGCATCGACGTCGGTGTTCGCCGCCGTCGGCATCCTCGCCGGTGCGCAGATGCTGCGGCGCCGCCGCATGGCCCAGGACTGGCGCCGTAGCTGGCTGCCGCCCGGTGCGGCCGTGGCGATTCTGGCCATGCTCGGCGTCGGCGTGGAGAGCGACGTCGCCGCGCACGTCTTCGGC
>CALJUJ010000158.1 GCA_937975525.1 uncultured bacterium | reverse complement strand
CCATTGAGCTGAAAGACGCCGAGTCCGTCCGGTCGGAGCTCTTCACGCAAAGCCCGAGCAGCGACGCGCGCACGCCGCGCGACCGCCGCGAGCGCCTCGCCACTGGCCTCGAACACGTTGGCGAAGTGCGCCTTGGTGATCACCAGTGTGTGGCCGCGCGAGACCGGGAAAATGTCCATGAACGTGAGCGTTTCGGCGTCCTCGTGCACACGAGCACAGCCGGCATCGCCGGCAACGATTCTACAGAAAATGCAGTCGTCGGATCGTTCCACGGTTCCTCCCGCGACGCGCACGCGCGTTCCGGTAGACAAGCCCGGGCTCCGCCACGGGTCAAGGTGCGCAGCGCACCATACGCTGACCGGGCCTGGGCATCCGGCTTCCGCCTAGGGAGACCAGTTGCCCGTACAGTCGCCGAGCAGAATCCCGAGCAGATCCTGGCCCGTCCTGCGCTGCCCCAGCGGCGCGTACCGCAGACCGCCGGGTTCGCAGGGAACCGCGTTCGGATCGGGAGATACAGCCTCGGGGCCGGGGTTCGCCGCGACGAAGAACCAGTCGGTTCCACACGCCGCTCCGACCGGGGCGGCGGCAATCAAGCCGACCCGCAGCTGCAGAATCAGTCCAACGTCGTCGGCGTCCACGTCGCCATCGCCGTCCACGTCGCAGGCGAGCGCCTGCGCTGCATCGAAAGTGCGGGTGCCGAGGGCATCCTGGAGCGCATGCGCCGCATCGAGCGCCGTCACCGCGCCGTTGCGGTCGCCGCTCTTGTTGGGCGCCAATCGCCAGGTGTCGTCCGGAAGGTCCGTGAAGTCGAATGCTCCGTCCGCTCCCGTCGTCTGTGCGTCCGGCGTCGGACCAGCGAGCTCGACGACGACACTCGGAACCGGCGTGACACCGGCATAGTAGAGCACCCGACCGGCGATGCCCGGCGGCGGCGTTGCGGTCGGCGTCTGCGTCGGCGTCAGCGACGGCGTGAAGGTGGGCGTCCGCGTCGGCGTGTGCGAAGCCGTCGCCGTCGGCGTTGCCGTCGGCGTCTGCGACGGCGTGAAGCTGCGGGTCGGCGTCGCCGTCGGCGTGCGCGTCGGTGTGCGCGTGCGGGTCGGCGTTCGCGTCGCCGTCGGCGTGCGCGTCGGCGTCACCGACGGCGTCCAGGTGATCGTCGGCGTCGCCGTCGGCGTGAACGTCGGTCCCGGCTGGCAAGTGTCCGAGCACCCGTCGCCGTCGGTCGTGTTGCCATCGTCGCAGACTTCGCCGCGGCCCGGATCGACGATGCCGTCGCCGCATCGCCCCTCGCTGCAATCCGTGCGACACGTCGCATCGGGCGCGTCCGAGTTTGCCGGACCCTCGTCGCAGTCTTCGGAGATGTCGACCATGCCGTTGCCACAGCACACCGTGGCGGGAATCCCCTGACCGACGCAGGCGCTGACATCCTCGACGAGGTTGACGCGACAGAGCGTATCGTTGCTGTCGCACACGGCGACGAGGCCGAAGCACGGGTCCGCCAGACTGTTCGGATCGTTCGGATCGGCTGCGCTACCGACGCAAATGCAGTCGTTCTCGAGACCGCACGCGCCGTTGTTGCACGTGTCGTCGACGGTGCACGGAAGACCATCGCTACAAGCGGTGCCGTCCGCCTTCGGCTCCGCCTCGCACGCGTCGGTCGCAAAGTTGCACACCCCCGTATTGCACTGGTCCGTCAACGAGCTGCAGTTGCGCGGCTTGCCGCGATCGCAGCAGGTCGTTCCTTCCGGCTCGGGATCGTTGAGGCAGCCGAGCAGGTCCTCACATGTGTCCTGCGTGCAGCGGTTGCCGTCGTCGCAGTCCTCGACCTCACAAGCAAACGAGCAACCGTCGCACCCCGCGGTGTTGCCGTCGTCGCAACCCTCTCCCGCCTCGCGCACCCCGTTGCCGCAGGTGGCGCACGGCTGCACCGCAACGGCGGCGATGCCCGGCGAGGGAACGATCGTCGCGGTTCCCGAAATGATCGGCGGCACCGACTGCGGATGCTCGAAATCGACGCTGCCGTCGCTCCCCTCGGCGGCGCCGACGTTGGTAGTGGCATCGATCGTCGCGACGCCCTCGACGCGGATGAGGCCGAGCGCCTCGATCGAAATGTCACCGCCGTCGGCGCCTTCGTTCTTGAGCGTGCTGCTGGTCGTCAGGGTGACGTCACAGCCGACCACGATCAGCGACCCGCCAGCGCCGCATCCGTCTTCGAAATTGCACTGGCCCCCGCCGCTGTCGAGAAGGCCGCTGATCGTCACCACGCCCTTGGTGCGCAAGCCGGCGTCGACCGTGAGCAGGGCGCCGAAGCCGCCGGGATTGCGCCCTCTGGCATCGACGCTGCCCGCCACCGAGGCGTCGCGCCCGGCCATGATCGTCAGGTCGCCGGCCCCCAAGCCGCCCGAAGAGTCGAGGTCGCCGCGTACGTCGACGTCCACCTCGGCCGTCAGGTCGAGCGTGCCACCGTCGCCGAAGCCTCCATTGGCGCGCGTCGAGATCTCACTTCCCTGGGTGATCGTGATGGAGCCCGTGGCGAGCATGACGATCTCGTCGCCAACGCCGTCGGGAACGCCGGCTTCGCCGAAGATGTTGGCGTCGACGAGAATGTCTCCGTACTGCGCATCGAGGTTCACGGCCCCGCCGTCGCCACCAATCTGCTCGGTACCGCCGTTGCCACGCGCCTGGATCTCGTCGCGCAGCTCGATGCCGCGCAGCGACGTGATCGTCACCGGCCCGCCGGAGCCGCCGTCGCCGATGCCGTCCGTATCGATCACGGCGTCGACGATCACGTCGAGACCGGCATCGAGAACAAGCTCGCCGCCGTCGAAGCCGGATACGTCGACGCGTCCGCCGATCGTCATCGAGCCCACCGTGAAGATGTCGACGGTCCCCGCCGAGGCGCCGCCGGACGATGTCTTGGCGCTGATCGTGGCGGTGGTGACGAGATTCCCATCGACCTCGATCACGATTTCTCCGGCAACGCCGTTCGCCGAACTCGCATCGGCCGACAGCGCACCGCCGATCGTCGCATTGCCGCCGATTTCGAGGGTGATGTCGCCTGCGACGTTGGCGCCGATGACCGTCGCGTCGATCTTCGACGAATTGAGAATCGTCAGGTCGCCGGTCGTCCGCAATGTGATCGAGCCACCGTTGGGATTCGCTCCACTTCCCTTCGCCCGGATCTCGCTGAGGGCGTTCATCGTGATCGAGCCGGCGAGGATACGCACCGACTGGAAGCCGCCGACGTCGAACTTCCTCGAGCCGCCTCCGAGAATCGTCACCGCCTGCGTTCCGAAATCGAAGGTGCAGCCGTTCGCCGTCACTTCGTATGCCTTCGACAACGAGCACGGCATCGCCTCGTCCGTCGGGCATCCCGTGCCCTCCTCGGCGCGGACATCGGCGGCCGTGCAGACCGGAACCGCCGCAGCGGGCACCGCGGCGCCGATGACGCCCAGGACGGCGAGAACGGGGACGAGCTTCAGCAGCATCAAAGGTTCCTCTTCGCAGCTTGGGCGGGCGTCACGGCGGCATGTGGCGCGATCAGCGATACGCGCCCGTGAAGATCGTGTCGGCGGCGGTGTCGGCCTCCGCTTCCACGCAAGCCTGCAAGGTCGGCACGTCGACGCCGCACAGCTGGGCGTCGACGATATCGTCGGTGGAGCACCCGGCGATGACCTGGCGCGCGGCGAAGCGCTCGGCGGCGATCACGCCGCGCAGGTCCGCCGTCACACAGTCGACGCCCGCATCGACCCTCTCGCGGTCCTGCAGATACTGACAGTGCGCTTGCTGCCGCATGCGCGCGCTCAAGTAGAAGATCATGACCCGGCCGACGTAACCCTGGCAGAGACGGTCGAGCCGATCGGTCTCTCCGTAGGTCGGCGAGCCGAACACGGACTCGATCGCGCCGAGGGCGGAGGCACGCGTCAGGCACGCGAGGCAGCCCGCCACTTCATCGTACGTCCCCACCGGCTCGCCGGCGCACGGAGCCGGGCACGCGGAGTAGCCGAGAGCGGCCGGCGGCATGGCCTTCTTGCAGCGCCGCGCGGCCCGCCGCGCGACGGCTTCGGCACGCTCGATCCGGGTCGGCGAACGGAAGTTCGCCGGATCGTTGCAGTCGGTCGCGAGCGGCACCTGGCCGCGGATGCGACGTTGATGACAGCGCACCTGCTCCTTGGCGAGCGTCCGGGCGAAGCGCTGCATCCCCGCGTGCAGGGCCTTGCGACAACGAGCATCGGCTGCCGTGAGAGTCTGCGCCGCGGCGGGCAGTGCGAGCAGCAGCGCCGCCAGCGCCAGGAGCGTGAAGCGAGTGGCGCGCCGGGGGCGCGTGCGGAGACCTCGAATTCCTTCGCTGAACATGATGCCGTCGATGCTACCATACGGCCTGCGACTTTTCCCGGAGAAAATCGGCACTGCCATGGGCGTCTCAGCGGTACTCCCAACCACGAAAGCGCCAGCCGTCGGCATCGAGTCGCAGCGCCAGCGCTCTCCGTTCGGGCGCCGCACCTGCGGTGGGCATGGCGATCGCCGCGCCCACCGCCCACGCTCCGCCAGCGTCGCATCCGACGTCGGCGAGGCGCCAATCGTCCACCGCGAACGGCAGCTGGACCGCTAGCGAGCTCGCCTCCCCGTCGCGCACCCGAAACGAGAAACCGACGCGGCGGCCACCCATCTCCGGCTCGCGAGCGATCCGCTCGCCGACGAGCAGCAGGTCGCCGTTCGGACAAGCCGCCAGGCCGTTCACCTCGGCATCCCCCCCGAACGTGATCTCCTCGCGATGTCCCTCCGCGTAGCGAATCGCGGTGCGGCCACCGAGCCAGAGATCACCGCACGACACCGCCGCGACCTCGGTGGGAGCACCGTCTTCGGGCTCCAGGACCTCACGCCGTAGCGTCGAGCCGTCGAAACGAACCAGTACCGCGGCTCCCTCCGGGTCGCGACCGACGAACCAGCCGCAGCCATCCGGCGCGAAATCGGCGTCGACGATCTCGCCGGCGCCGAGGCCGCGGGCGTCGATCGCGGTCCAGCCCTTGCCGTCGTGGCGGGCGAGGAAGGGAATGGGAGGTGAGCCCAGGCGTCTCCCCGCGGCCCACACCGGGCCCGCTTCGGTGCCGGCCAGGGCATTGACGAGAACGCCCTCCAGACCCCACCGCGCCGGGTCGCCGACGGCAACTCCGCTGCCGGCGGCGCTGCCGAGGACGGCACGGACGGCCTCGCCGCGGCGCTGGCGCCCGGCCGCCCAGACGACGCCGTCGCTGGCCGCGAACAGGGCATCGACACGGTCGAGCGTCCAGTCGGATTCGCGAAAGGATCGCATGCGCGAGGCGCCGTCGCCGTTGGCGGCGAACGCGAGGCAGCTGGGCCCGGACAGCCACCACCCGCCGACACCGCGCGCCACGGCGTCGAAGGCCGGACAGTCGCGGTCCGCGGCCCCCGGGCTTCCATCGATCCAAGCGATGCCGGTGCTCCGTGGCGTGCCACTGGCGACCGCCCATGCACAGCCGGCGACACACAGCATCGCCCACCAGGGAGCACGAGTACGCGACACGAGTCTCACGGTAGCGGCCGCCGCGCGAAGCCTTTGAGCTGGCGCTTGCGGAGTCGAGTGGCGCGCCGATTGCGCTTCTGCGCGGCCGCGATCAGCTCGGCCTGGCAGCTCTTCTGCATCCGCGGCGATCCGAGCTGCCGGTAGGAGCCATCGGCTTGCATCTCCCAACTGTCGCGATTGCGCGCCAGCTGCACGTCGAACAGGTTGCGGAGCTGCTCACGGTGAGCCGGCTCGGTGACGGGAACGACCACCTCGACGCGGCTCTCGAGATTGCGCTTCATGCAATCCGCGGAGCCGATCAGGAACTCTTCGTCGCCGCCGTTGCGGAAGTAGAAGATGCGCGTGTGCTCGAGAAAGCGACCGACGACGCTGACGACGCGTACGTTGTCGGAGAGCCCCTCGATCCCCGGCCGCAGCCGGCACGTATCGCGCACGATCAGCTCGACGCGCACACCGGCCATCGACGCGCGGTAGAGGGCGCGTGTGATGTCGACGTCCTCGAGCGCGTTCGCCTTGATGCGAATGTGGCCGGGGGTGCCCGAGGCATGCAACGTCGCTTCGCGGTAGATCTTCTCGATCAACGCCTTCTTGAGACGCGTCGGCGCGAGGAGAAGCTTGCGGTACTCGCGATTCGGCCGGTATCCGGTCGTCAAGTAGTTGAACAACTCGGTGAGGTCTCGGACCAGAGACTTGTCCGCCGTCAGCAGCCCGAGATCGGTGTACAGCCGTGCCGTCCCGGCGTGGTAGTTGCCGGTGCCGATGTGCGCGTAGCGCCGCAGTCCGTCGTAGTCCTGCCGCACCACCAGAATCACCTTGCAGTGCGTCTTCAAGCCGACCACGCCGTAGGTGACGTGGATGCCGAAGTCCTCCAGGTGATTGGCGAACTGGATGTTCGCCTCCTCGTCGAAGCGTGCCTTGAGCTCGACGACGACCGCGACCTGCTTGCCGTTGCGCGCGGCATCGCACAGGTAGCTGATCACCTTCGAGTCCTTCGACGTGCGGTACAACGTCATCTTGATCGCGCGCACCTTGGGGTCTTCCGCCGCCTCGCGCAGGAACCGCTCCACCGACGTCGAAAAGGACTCGTAGGGGTGATGCAGTAGGATCGAGCCAGCGTCGCGCAGGATGTGGAACATGTTGCGCGTGCGCGTGAGGCTCGGATGGTCGATCGGATGGTGCGGCGCGTCGCGCAGGTCGGGCTCCGCCAGGGAAGCGATCTCGAGGAGGTCCGACATCGCCATCATTCCGTCGACCTCGAACACGTCGGCGTCCTCGTCGAGGCCGAGCTCGGCCGCAAGCATGCCACGGTGCGGTCCGAGCATGGAACGCTCGACCTCCAGGCGCACGATCGGCGCAAAGCGCCGCTCGCGCAGCTCCGACTCGATCATCGCGAGCAGGTCGTCGGCCTCCTCCTCGTCGCCCTCGGTGTTGGCGTTGCGGGTGACCCGGAACAGCTCGCACGAGTCGATCTCCATCCCCGGGAACAGCATGTCGAGGTTGTGGGCGACGACCTCTTCGAGCGGAACGAACACGCGCGTGCCCGAGACCGGCAGAAACCGCGGAATTCCCAGGCCCACGGGGATCTTCACCCGCGCCAGGGACTGGTCCGCCTCGCCGGGGTAGCGCACCGCGACGAGGTAGTTGAGCGACAGGTTCGAGACGAACGGAAAGGGATGCGCCGGGTCCATCGCCTGCGGCGTCATCAACGGAAAGATGTTGTCGTAGAAGTGCCGGCGCAGCGCCGCCCGATCGTCCTCTTCGAGGTCGCCGTACGACATGACACGAATTCCGCGCTCGGCGAGTAGCGCCATCACCTCGGTGAACGCGGCGCGCTGGGCGGCTTCGAGGTCGCGCACCGACGCATAGCACTCGACGATCTGCTCCTCGGGGCTCCGCCCGTCGACGGTGAGCTCGGTGATGCCGGCGCCAACCTGCTGCTTGAGGCCGCCGATGCGCTTCATGAAGAACTCGTCGAGGTTCGAGCCGACGATCGAGATGAACTTGAGCCGTTCGAGCGCCGGGATACGGGCGTCGAGCGCCTGGTGCAGAACGCGGCGATTGAACTCGAGCCACGTGAGCTCGCGATTCAGGAACAACGAGGGTGCACGCAGCTTGGAGGAGGGGACGGGCTGCGCCTTGTCGGTGCTCGCCGGGGTCGCTTCCGAGTCGCCTGACTGCTTACGAGCCGAAGCCGAACGTCCCCCGAGGTCGATCACGCGTGCCATGAGCGGGAAACCATAGCCGAAACGGCGAAAACGGGAAATCGGTCGCGCCTCGATGTGGGCAGGGACGCAGAACGGCGGGTGCTGAGGAATGCCGTCGGGCGCGGGATGGACACGCGCGCCACGGCGTGTCATGGAGCACGACATGCACCGATTCATCGCGTCCATGATGCTGGGGGCGGGGCTCGC
>CALJUJ010000157.1 GCA_937975525.1 uncultured bacterium | reverse complement strand
GCTGCTGGGTCGTTTGCGCGCGCAGTGCGGGATCGGAAGGCGACAGGCGTTCGGCGCCTTCGAGCGCCGCGCGCAGCAGCGGCTCGGCTTGCTCGAACTTCGCCATCGCCCCCCAGACCGTCCCCAGGTTCAGCCTCGCGATCACGACCGCCCGCGGGTCCGGACGAGGCAGGGTGCGCGCCAGCGCGAGAGCCGGCTCGAGCATGCGCTCCGCGGGCTCGTACGCATTCAGGTCGAGGTAGGTCGCGCCGATGGAGAAACGCAACTGCAACTCCGCCTCCGGCAGATCCTTCAACTCACCCGCTTCGATGCGCGCGGCGGCCGCGTCCATGATCTCGCGCAGCATGGTCGTGTCCCGCCCCAGCGCCACACCCGGCGCCACGTTCGACAGGGTCTCCCCCAGGAAATCCGCGACGACCTCGGACTTCTTGCGGGCGCTGACGGCGACCGCCTTCTCCTCCTCGGCGCGGCGCTTCTCTCTGTCGGCGCGCCTCGTCTCCCGCTGCGCGCGCGCCATCCCCAGGCTCGTACCGAGAATCCCGCCCAGCAGCACCAGCAGGATTACCATCCCGGTGGCCACCGCCGCCTTGTTCCGCGTGACGAACTTGCGCAGCCGGTAGACGCGGCTGGGCGGCGCGGCGACGACCGGCTCGCCGTCCAGATACCGTCGCACGTCCAGCGCGAGGCCGTTCGCCGTCTCGTAGCGCCGCGTGCGGTCCTTGTCCATCGCGCGCAGGACGATCCAGTCGAGATCGCCGCGCAACATCCGACCCAGCTGCCCCTCCGCCAGCCGGCGGGCGAGCGAGATCGTGCCGCTGTCCGCGCCCGTCGTCGAAGCCCGTGTGGACGGCTTCGGCGGGTCCTCCTCGCGGATCGTGCGCAACAGCTCCTCGTACCCGCGCGAGAGAGCCGTCTTCAGGTCGAACGGCTTCGTGCCCGTCAGCAGCTCGTACAGGAGCACGCCGAGGCTGTAGACGTCCGCGCGCGTGTCGATGTCGAGCCCGGACATGGCCGCCTGCTCCGGCGCCATGTACTCCGGCGTGCCCAGCACCTGCTGGAACTCCGTGAACAGCGTCTTCTGCGTGAGCTCGGCGTTGGTCGCCTTGGCGATGCCGAAGTCGATCACCTTCGGCACCGGCGTGCCGTCGTGCAGCGTGACGAGCACGTTCGACGGCTTGAGGTCGCGGTGGATGATGCCCTTCAGGTGCGCGTGCTGGACCGCGAGGCAGACGTCGGAAAACAGCGCAAGCCGCTCGCGCAGGCCCAGCTTGGCCTGGTCGCAGAACTCGGTGATCGGCACGCCCCTGACGAGCTCCATGACGAAGTACGGCCGGCCGTTCCCGGTGGCGCCGCCGTCGAGCACCTTCGCGATGCTCGGGTGGTCCATCAGCGCGAGCGCCTGCCGCTCCGCCTCGAAGCGCACGACGACCTGCTTCGTGTCCATCCCGAGCTTGATGATCTTGAAGGCGACCTTGCGGCGCACGGGCTCGAACTGCTCCGCCATCCAGACGGTGCCCATGCCGCCCTCGCCGATCTTCTGGAGCAGCTTGTAGTGGCCGATGACGGCGCCCGGCTCCTCGACGGTCTCCGCCGCGTCCGCCAGGAAGCCGCTGCGCTCCTCGTGCGCCTGCAGCAGCGCCTCGACGCGGGCGCGCAGCGACGAGCCCGTTTCGGCAACGCGGTCGAGGAAACGCGCGCGCTCCTCCGGCGGCTTCCCCAGCGCCTGCTCGAACAGCTCGCGGATCCTTGCTTCGTTCAATGCAGCCTCTCGTAGAGCCATGTGCGGGCGTAGGACCAGTCGCGCTCGGCGGTGCGCAGCGGGATGCCGAGCGCTTCGGCCGCCTCGGCCACGCTCAGCCCCGCGTAGAGCCGCAGATCCGCGATCGAGCCCGCCCGGGGCTCCACTTACTTGAGGCGAGAAACCGCCTCCGCCGCCGCCAGGAATTCCGCGGGGTCCGCTTCGGTGACCAATTCGGCCAGGCTCATGGCCACGCGCGGCCGGCCGCCGCCGCGCTTGTTCGTGGCCCGCGCGCGGGCGTGGTCGACCAGGATGCGCCGCATCGCCTCGGCCGCGGCCGCGTAGAAGTGGCCCTTGCTCTTCCAGCTGAGACGGCCGTCCCCGACGAGCCGGAGATACGCCTCGTGCACGAGCGCGGTGGCCTGGAGCGTGTGCTCGCGGCGCTCGCCGCCCATCTGGTGCTGCGCGATGCCCCTGAGCTGTGCGTAGACGATCGGCATCAGCGCTGAGAGATCGACCTCCTCGCCCGCCTCGAGCGCGTGCAGGAGGCGCGCCGCCTCGCCGGTCACTCGTTCCTCCGCGCAGCACGTCGCACATCCCCATCATGCGCTTCGGCTCCGCCGAGGGCCAGCGGCAATCCAGCGGGTGCTGGATGGGCGCAAGTGCGCGTCCAGCACCATGGTGCGAGAGCCGGGAGTCGAACCCGGACCCCTTGCGGGACAGGATCCTAAATCGAATGGACGGCGTTGGCGCCGGTGCGCGCCGGTGATCGCGGGTGCGCGCAATTGATTTCCTGTCCGGGCCTTGCGTAGGACGGGTGCGTGCAGCCGCGACGACCCGCAATCACCGAAGCGCACCCGCGAAGGGGGACAGATGGCGGGACACGGCGAAGGCCCTCGGAGGAAAGGTCCCGGCGATCATGTCCGACCCGTGCGTATCCTGAGGTATCGCTCTTTGTATTCCCGTCAGCGCGCCAGCGTGAAGATGGCTCAGGATCGCAGATAGCTCACGAGCGCTTGTACTTGGACTCCTTGCCAAGACGACAAACGCCCCATGAACCGTGGACTAGGACCCCACACCCTAGAGCGATGCGCGGAAGGCGAGACGCGCAGCCAATGCGTCGATCACTTCAAGCCGCGGGCAGACCGAAGGCAAGTCCGGGGCCGCTACGTGCACGTGTGGGGCAACATGCGAAAGAGAAAAGCGAATGCCAAGGTGGAGGCATCCTCCGACCTGGCGCGACCCGAGTACTTGACGGTCGAGCAGTTCGCCGCGATGACGCGGCGAACGCCGAGCGCGGTGCGGGCGAGCATCCACCGAGGTGACCTGCCCGCAAGCAAGTGGGGCTCGCGGCGGTGGTACATCCGCCGCAGCCACGTGGACCGGATGTTCGATGC
>CALJUJ010000156.1 GCA_937975525.1 uncultured bacterium | reverse complement strand
CCCGCGGCCAGCCATCCACGCGGACGAATTCGCTTCCACGGCGAGTCGTTGCTCGACGCCAGCGCCGCCCGCCTGCAGAGCCTGCGTGGCGACGGCATCTCCATGGTCTTCCAGGAACCGATGAGCTCCCTCAATCCGCTGCACACGGTCGGCAAGCAGGTGGCCGAGATTCTCTTCGTCCACCGCCGTATCGGGCGTGCCGAGGCCCGTGAACGAGTCGTCGAGCTGCTGCGCCGCGTCGGCATCGCGGACCCTGAACGCCGCTACCACAGCTACCCGCACGAGCTCTCGGGCGGGCAACGCCAACGCGTCATGCTGGCGATGGCCCTGGCCAACGAGCCGGAGCTCTTGATCGCCGACGAGCCGACGACTGCCGTCGACGTCACCGTGCAAGCGCAGCTCCTCGCCTTGCTCGCCGAGCTGCAGCGCGAGCGGGGCATGGCGTTGCTGTTCATCACCCACGACCTCAACATCGTCCGCAAGGTCGCCACGAACGTACACGTGATGCAGCACGGACGCATCGTCGAAAGCGGCCCCGTGGCACGCGTGCTCTCGCGCCCCGAGCACCCGTACACCCAGGCACTGCTCGCCGCCGAGCCCAGCGGTGGTCCACGGCCCGTCGACACGGCGGCACCCACCGTCGTTGCCTGCGAAGGGCTGACCGTGCGCTTCCCCGTCAAGGGCGGTATCTTGCGGCGGACACGCGCCTGGATCACGGCCGTCGAGGACATCACCCTCGCCGTGCGTGCCGGCGAGACCCTCGGCGTCGTCGGAGAAAGCGGCTCCGGCAAGACCACCCTCGGCCTCGCCCTCCTCCAGCTCATCGACAGCGACGGCGTGATTCGCTTCGGCGACGCGAACGCACGCGATCGCCGCGCGGTCCCACGCGCACGCCTCCGCCGTGCGCTGCAGATCGTCTTCCAGGATCCCTTCGGCTCGTTGAGCCCACGGCTCTCCGTAGCCCAGATCATCGAGGAAGGCCTGATCGTGCATCACCCCGAGACCAACCCGGACGAGCGCGACCAACGCATCGTCCGTATTCTCGAGGAAGTAGGCCTGGACCCTGAAACACGACACCGCTACCCCCACGAGTTCTCCGGCGGCCAACGCCAGCGCATCGCGATCGCCCGCGCCATGATTCTCGAGCCGAGCCTGGTCGTCCTCGACGAGCCCACCTCCGCCCTCGACCGTTCGGTCCAGGCCCAGATCATCGACCTGCTGCTGCGCCTGCAGCGCGACCGCCAAGTCGCCTACCTGTTCATCAGTCACGATCTGCGGGTCGTGCGCGCGATGAGCCACGAGATCCTGGTGCTGCACCAGGGACGCGCCGTCGAGCACGGGGCGACCGCGACGGTGTTCGATGCGCCGCAGCATCCGTATACGCGCGAGCTCCTCGCTGCCGCCCTGGATCTCGAGACGGTTGGCAACCGGAGAGCCAATGCCTAGACTCGATCGTGGAGGTGCCTGATGTACGAACACATACGACCCGTCCTCTGGCTCGTCGCCGGCTCGATCGCCCTCGCGCTGGCCAGTCCCGCCTTCGCCGAGGAGGCCGAAGGCGACGACGGCGACGACGAAATGAAGCACCAGATCCACCTGCGGGTGCAGGTGGACACGCTCGACGACGGCGACAACACCATCTACACCTTCAAATCCCAGGGGCGACTGATCGCCCGTGCCAGCCGCAACCGAATCGCCGGCTACGATCTCGACACCTTCACGCGCACGCGACTACCGATGAAGTACAAGGGAACGAAGGAGGAAGTCACCGACGAGCCGCCTGGATCGATCGAGTCCGCCTGCATCGAATGGCGGCGGCGCTGCTACGAGCACGCCATCGTCAAGATCCAAACCTGCGACCAAGTCTGCACCAAGATCTACGACCCGGAGACGAAGACCGCGATCCCGGTGACCGCCCCCGAGACGATCTACATCACGATCGCCTCGGATGTGGTCGACTTCCGCAAGTCCAACGTCATCAACGAATCGCCGAAGCTGATGCAGCGACGGAAATCCCCGTGAGCCTCGACGGCTTTTCCGAGTCGATTTTCACCCACGACGGTGTCACGCGCACCGTATTTTGGCGCGGCCACGGCCCCGGGGTCCTCGTCATGCACGAGATTCCGGGCATCACGCCGCCGGTAGCCGCATTCGCCCGCCGCGTCGCTGACGCCGGCTTCACGGTCTCATTGCCGCACCTGTTCGGCGCTCCGGGTAAGGCGTTGTCGACGCCCTACGCGATGGGACAAATGCTGCGCGCGTGCATCGGGCGCGAGTTCCACGTCCTCGCCAGCCATCAATCGAGCCCGATCACGGACTGGCTACGGGCGCTCGGGCGCGCGCTGCATGCCGAAATCGGCGGCGCCGGCATCGGCGCCATCGGCATGTCCATCACCGGCAATTTCGCTCTCGCGCTGATGATGGACGACTGCCTGCTCGCACCCGTTCTCTCGCAACCCTCACTGCCGTTTCCCCTGGGCGCCGAGCGTCGCGCGGCGCTGCACCTTTCTCCCGAGCAGCTGGCGCACCTCAAACAACGGGTCGGTGCCGGGGCCTGCGTGCTGGGCATGCGCTTCACGGGCGATCCGCTCGTGCCGGACGAGCGCTTCGCCACGCTCCGCCGCGAGTTGGGAGAAGGGTTCGAGCCGATCGAGATCGACTCGAAGCCGGGCAACGCTCACGGCATCGCACGCACGGCCCACAGCGTCGTGACCAACGACCTCGTCGACGAGGCCGGTCATCCCACGCGGGAAGCGCTCGATCGCGTACTCGCCTTCTTCCGAGAACGACTCGCGCCAGAACCCACCGACGGCGGCGAGATCTCGGCGTAACCCCAGGCCGGCGAGCACGTCCTCGGGCGTCACTCTCGGGAGACGCCCGCCGCGACTCCAGTGCGTTCGCCCACCGAGCGAGCGATCAGCACCGCCCCGCACGAGTCGCTGTAGACGTTGACCGCCGTGCGAAACATGTCGAGGACACGGTCGGTCACCAAGATGAGCCCGATCGCGTCCAACGGCAGGCCGATGGCTCCGAGAATGATGCTGATCGCCACCAAGCTCGCCGCCGGAATTCCCGCTACGCCGATCGACGTCAGCAGCGCGATCACGACCACCGTGAACTGCTGCGCGAAGCCGAGCTCGAGCCCGTAGGCCTGGGCGATGAACATCGCGGCCACACATTCGTAGAGCGCGGTGCCGTCCATGTTCACCGTCGCACCCAGCGGCAAGACGAAACTGCTGACCCGATTGGAAACCCCCGACTGCTTCTCCACGCATTCCATGGTCAGCGGAAGCGTCGCCGACGACGACGCGGTCGAGAACGCGGTCAGCAGTGCCGGAAACATGGCACGTAGGTGCGCGATCGGACTCACGCCCGCCATGCGCAAAACGACGGCGAGCGTGCCCAGTGAGTGGAGCAACAGGGCCGCGAGCACCGTGCAGAAGAACGAGAGCAGCGGCCAGAAGGCGTCGAACCCCGTCGCTGCCACGGTGCGGGCGACGAGGCCGAAGACACCGATCGGCGCGAAGCGCATCACGAACATCGTGATCTGCATCATCGTCTGGAAGACGCCCTCCCAGAAAACGCGCATGGACTCGCCGAACTCGAGCGGAATTCGACTCATGAAGAACCCGAAGAGCAGGCTGAAGGTGATCAATCCGAGCATCCGACCTTCCGCAGCGTCGGCCACCACGTTCTCGGGAATCATGCGCTGGAAGATGTCGATCACGTCGCTGGCGCCGCGTCCTTCGATCGACTCGACGACGTCGGCGGTGGC
>CALJUJ010000155.1 GCA_937975525.1 uncultured bacterium | reverse complement strand
CAGCACCAGGACCGCGCCGACGAGCGTCGCCGCCGACACCAGCGGCAGCATCTCGATCAGATCGCCCCGTTCCGCCGTCAACGTCGACAACACCAGCAATCCGACGCCGGCGCCGAACGTTTCGGCCAGCGACATCATCCCTGCCGACGTCCCGCGCTGCGAAGTCGGAAAGAGCTCGGTCGACAGGGCGCGAACGATGACGTTGCCGGCCATGGTCACCAGCACCAGCAGGATCCAAGTCGCCGGCAGCGACCAGCCGGGGCCCCGAAAAAACAGCAGGGAGAGCAGGGGAAATACGCCGAGCACGACCAGCCCGACGACGCGGCGGCCATAGCGATCGGCGAGGCGCCCCGCGTAGACGTTGCCGATCACGCCGAGCGCCCCGCAGGCGACGACCATCGCCGAGTACTGCCACGGCTGCCAGCCGCGGTAGGTGAGTACGAAGTAACCGATGAACGCGTAAACGACGGCGTGACCGAAGGAAGACAGCGCCGCGACGAGCATCACCCCGGCGGCGCGCGCCGGGTTCTCGCGGGCGAGGCCGAGCAGCGGCGCAAACCAATGTCCGGCCACCTCGACCACGCTCGCCATCGCCGCCCTTCTCTGCTCGCGGAACCGGCGTGTCTCGGTGATGCCGGCGCGAAACCGCGGCAGCAGGAGCAGCGGCACGAAGCCGAACGCGTACAAGGCGCGCCACCCGTAGGGCAGCAGATCGACGGCGGCGAACAGCAGCGCGCCGAAGCCGTGGCCGACGGCAGCGAGGGCGGCGAGCATCCCGATTCCCCAGCCGCGATGGGCCGCCGGAAACTCTTCGGTGACGATGACGATGGCGATCGCCGACGCGGTGAGCATGAACGTCCGCGTCGCCACCTGCGCGGCGATGAACTGCGCCGGGGATTGGGTGAACGCGGTGAGGAACGTACCGAGGCTGAGGCCGATGAAGGAAATCAGGAACAGCCGCCGGCGGCCGATCACGTCGGAGAACGGGATCAGCACGAACGCCGGCAAGGCGCCGAGCCGAATAAGCGCCGTGAACTCGCCGAGCTCCGTCTCGGCGATGCCGAGATCATGCGAGATGTGCTTGAGCGCAGCGTTGAGCAGCGAGAAGTCGTAGTTCTCGAAGAACAGTGCGAAGGCGACGAAGCCGAGCAGAGACAGCAGGGAGCGGTCGACGTCGGGTACGGGACCGAAGAAACTCGGAATCCACCAAGGGTTCCGGGGCGACGAAGGGGAGGAAGGGCTCGGTTTCACACGGATCTCGCTCGGGGCGCTGCCGACCGCTATCCGAGAGTCCGCGCCGAGACAAGCTGCCCTTGCACCGGGGCGCGACCTTCCGCGGGGCGCTCACGGCCGCAGTCGGGTGATCGTCACCTGCGCGCCGACGCGACGGCCGGCGGCCTCGTCGACATGCGCATACCAGGTACCGGCCAGCGGCAGCGGGATCACGATCGCTTCGAAGACTCCCCCTTGCGACGACACGGCGTCGAACTCCTGCGGCGACGCCGGCGCGCCATGGCGGAGGTAGAGATCGAGGTCGTTCGGCGTGCCCGAGGCGGGATCTTCGCCATTGACGGCGACGCGCAGCTCGAGCGTTCCCGGGAGGACGTCGAAGCGCAGGTCGGGCCCGGACTGCACTTCGCCCACGACCGCGTCGAGCGCATCGCTCGCCGCGCCGAGCTGCTCGAGCAAGCACGTAGCTAGGGCGGTCACGCCGCCGGCAGCGGCGCAGGCGCTGCCGAGGGCGCCGAGCGCTCCGAGCCCGCTCACGTCGGCGTCGTCGCAGCGACGCTCGAGACGCGAGCCGAACGTCGATTCGGCGCGTTCGATGCGGGCGATGGCGCGATCATCCGGACACCACGGCTCCTTGCCCTTGTCGGCCTTCGTCCGGCACGACGACAGCGCCCGCAGGCGCGTCGAAGCCACTTTGGCGACGTTGACACCGAGGGTCTTCTGGCAGCGCGCGAGGTCGTCCGGGAGCTCGACCGCATCGGCGTCGAGACCGTAGGCCGCGCCGACGAGCGCGTCGATCGCCGCGTCGCCGGTGGCGACGATGCAGTCACGCAGACCATCTGCGTCGGCGACCCCCAGGCAGGCATCGCGCAGCTCGCTCGCACCGATCACCGCGGGCGAGCAGCGCCGCTCCAGGCGCTCGGGATCGACCTTGGCGCGCGCCTTGTCGAGTAGAGCCTGCGTCTTCTCGTCCGGGCACGGACCGCTGGCGCGGCCGGCGGCGACTCGGTCGAGACACTTGCGCCTGGCCTTGACGCCCGAGCGCACCAGCTTCATCAGGTTCTTCGCCACTTCCTTGCGACAGGTCTGCGTCGCGCGCATGAGGACGGCCGAGCCCGCCGCGATCGGCGCGTCCGAGCCGCTGCCGACGGGCGGCACCACGCCACAGGGAAGGCCGCCCACGTCGCTGCCGGCGACGCTCTGAATGAACGCGAGGTTCTCGAAGACATTCGTATCGAACGACGCATCGTCGGCCTGGCAGGTCGCGCTCGCCCCGCCCGAGGTCACGCCGGCGAGCACCGGCCCCTCTCCGAAATCGACGAAGAGTGGACCACCCGAATCGCCGACGCAGGTGTTGGAGTCGTCGCCGGGCGGGCCTACGGGCTTGTCGAAGAGCCAGCAGAGGTGCTCGGGCTCGGGCACCGGGAACGGCGACGTGGCGCAGCTCGTCGTGACCACAGTCCCCGCACGCTTGATGCCACCGTCGTCGCCGGAGCCGCCGGTCGTCCCGAAGCCGACGATGCGCCCGACGGTGCCCGGCTGCGGATGCATCGTGGCGTTCAGGGTAGCGGGAACGAGACCGGTGACCGGAGCGGAGAGGGAGACGACCGCGACATCGTTGCGCACGCCGAAGTTGTACGTCGGATGCACGGCGATGCTCTCGACGGCGACGATTCCGGCGTGCTGCAGGTAGACCCGAAATGGGGCGGGGTCGACCTTGCAGAAAACGTCGCCTGGGCACACGCAATGCGCGGCGGTGAGAAAGGTGCGGCAGCCGATCAGCGTTCCCGAGCAGGACGAGCCCAGGCCGAAGCTGTAGGTTCGCAGCAGCGCCCCGGTGGTCCACTCCGCCTGCGTGGGCGTACCGTTGACGATGCGGGGAGCCGGCGGGCTCGCCGACGGGCTCGCCGAGGCGCCCCCGGCGAGCAGCAGCGCAGCGGCCAATATCGGCAGGACCCACCTGCCCCGGTTCCCATTCACGCTCGTCCTCTGATCTGCGGCTGTGATACCGCCTTCCTTGCGAGTAGCGCCGCCGCCCTGGGGTTTGTCAAGCCAGCAATCTCCTCGAGCGGGAACGGTCCCCATGGCCGCGAGCGGCCCGGAGGGTGCATTCGCACCATGGGTCCGCTGCGCTCCGCCCGCCCTCCGAACATTCGCGCACCGCCATCGAAGTCGGTAGATTGCCGCCCCAGCCATCTGCTCGTGAGCCCGGTTCGGCATGATGATCGTTCATCGCAGCAATCGCATGGAAAAGCTCGTCGGGGCGCTCCACACGATCGTCGCCCGTCCGCTCCAGGATCCGCTGGCACCCGAGATCATCGTCGTCGAGGGGCGCGGCATCGAGCGCTGGCTCGAACGCGAGCTCGCCGATCTCCACGGCATATGGGCCCACGCCGAGTTTCCGTTCCCGCGCCGCTTCTTGCACGACGTTTTTTCGGCCGTGCTCGACGAGGACGCGGCCGCCGACGATCCGTACGATCCGGACGCCCTCGCGTGGGCGATCGCCGGCACCCTCCCGGAGCTCGTCGAGCGCAGCTCGTTTGCCCCGGTGCGCGACTATCTCGACGTTGCGGCCGACCCGACCACGCTTCTCTCTCTCAGCCGGCGCATTGCGACGCTCTTCGACCAGTACGTCGTGTATCGGCCGGATTGGATCGCGGCTTGGGAGCGCGGACACGAGGACCATTGGCAGGCCGACCTCTGGCGCGAGTTGGTCGACCGTTGCGGGCAGTCCCACTTCGCCGCACGCGCCGCCGCGTTCCATCGGCGCCTGGCGAGCGTTCCCAGCCACGGCCTTCCGGAACGCGTATCCGTGTTCGGCATCGCGACGCTGGCACCGGCCTACCTCGACTGCCTGTCGGCGCTGAGCGCGCACAGCGAAGTCCACCTCTTCCAAATGGCCCCGTCGAACGAGTACTGGGGCGACGTCCGCAACCAGGCCCAGGTGCTGCGCGAGCGCCGCCAACGAAGCCGATCCGAAGTGCCGCTCGAGGACGAGGTCATCGCCGCCGCCGGCCACCCCCTGCTCGCATCGCTCGGCGCCGTCGGGCGCGACTTTCAGGCGGTGCTCGAGTCACGCTGCGCCTACCGCGATCTCGACCTGTCGGAAGAAAAGCCCGCTCGCGACACGCTGCTGTCGCAGCTGCAGGCCGACATCCTCACCCTCGACGACCCGCGCCGATTGGCGCGGCCGCGGCGCGTACACGCCGACGGTTCGATCGAAGTGCACGCATGTCACGGCCCTCTGCGCGAGGTGCAGGTGCTGCACGACCGGTTGCGCGACCAGTTCGAAGATGTCCCCGACTTGCAGCCGCACGAAGTCGTGGTGCTCTGCCCCGACATCGACACGTACGCGCCGTGGATCGAAGCGGTCTTCGGTACGGCCGAGGACGACGCCGCGTGGTCCCTGCGGCGAATCCCATTCCACCTCGCCGACCGCCGCGTACGCAGCAGCGACGCGGTCGTCGACGCCTTCCTGCGGGTGCTCGCGACCTTCGACGGACGGATGACGGCCACGGAGGTCGCCGACCTCCTGGATGTCGAGCCGGTGCGGGTGCGTTTCGGGCTGGGCGAAGCCGATGCGGCGACCCTGCGAGCCTGGATTCGCGACTCGGGTATTCGCTGGGGAGCCGACGCGGGCCACCGCGGCGAGTGCGGACAGCCCGCGGTCGACGCCAACACATGGCGCTTCGGCTTGGATCGCTTGTTCCTCGGGTTCGCGATGGGCGACGGCGACGAGACGCCGGTCGCCGAACGAATGCCCCTCGACGTCGGCTCCTCGGCTGCGCCCGCGCTCCTCGGCGCCTTCGCCGAGCTGTGCGACATCCTGTGTCGCTGGCGCGCCGAGACGCGCGCACCGCGCACCGTACCCGCGTGGCGCGACACGCTGCAGCTCGTGCTCGACGAGCTCGTCGGCGAGGATCGTGCGACGCACGACCAGCGACAGGCGATTCGCGACGCGCTCGCGGCGCTGGCGGGTGAAACGGAGCGCGCGGGCTTCACGACGCCGCTTCCGCTCGAACCCGTGCGTCGCCTGCTCGAGGAGCGCCTGGAACGAGCCGCTCCGGGCCGCAACTTCGTCAGCGGCAGCGTCACCTTCGCAGCGTTGCTGCCGATGCGGAGCGTACCGTTTCGCGTCGTCTGCTTGCTCGGCATGAACGAGGATCAGTTCCCGCGGCGCGAGCGCCGCGCCGGCTTCGACCGCATGGCATCGCGACCGCGGCCGGGCGATCGCTCCGTGCGCGAGGACGATCGTTATCTCTTTCTCGAAGCTCTGCTCGCCGCGCGCGATCGCCTGCTCGTCACGTACGTCGGCGCCAGTCTCCACGGCGACGAGAAGGTTCCGCCTTCCGCGGTCGTCTCCGAGCTCCTCGACGTCCTCGACGCGACCTTCGCCATCGGCGAAGAGGGGCGCTCGGCTGCAGCGGAGTTGCTGCTAGAACATCCGTTGCAGCCCTTCGATGCGCGCTATTTCGACGGCGACGATCCACGACTGTTCAGCTACGACGAGCGCGCCCTCGGCGACGCTCACATCTTGCAGCGACCGCGCCCGACGCTCGAACCGGTCTTCTGCCCGGCCGCGCTCCCACCCGCGCCGGAGCGCACCCCCGCGGTGACGATCGAACGACTCGCGCGCTTCTTGCGCAACCCCGCCCAGGCATTCCTGCGCAACCGCCTCGGCCTCTACGCCGGAGACGACGACGAGTCGCTCGAGGATCGCGAGCCGATCACGCTGCAACCCCGCGATGCATGGGACGTGGGCGATGCGCTCGTCCACGGCGCCGAGCCGAGCGAGGCGCTCTTCCGAGCCCGCGGGGCGCTACCGCCCGGCACGCTCGGCTCGGTCGCGTTCGACGAGATCGAGGCCAGCGCCGGCCGCATCCGCTCCGAGCTCGAGCGCCGTGTCGGACCGGCGCCGCTGCCGCCGCACGCGGTCGAGCTCGACGTCGCCGGCACGACGCTCGGTGGAGTTCTCACCGATCTGTGGCCCGCGGGCATCGTGTTGGCTCAGTACGGAAAGCTGCGTGAGCGCCAGCTCCTCGAGCTCTGGGTGCGCCACCTCGTGCTGTGCCGCGCCACACCTCCAGGGAGCATGCCCGCGAGCACGCTGCTCGCACGTTCGCTCACCGGCACCGGCGTGACGGCGCGTCGATTTCGCACGGTTGCCGAGACCGAGCTGATCCTCGCCGATCTCCTGCAGCTCTACGCACTCGGCCACGAGCGACCGCTGCCTCTCCTGCCGGCGGCCTCCTACGCGTACGCCGCCACGTACGACGATCGCGGCGAGGTTGCCGCCTGGCAAGCCGCGTGCAGGGCCATCCGCGACGGCACGGCGGTCGCGGGCGAAGCGAGCGATGCGAGCATCACACTCGCCTTCGGCAACGACGTCGAGCGGGCGCTGCGCGCCAGCGCGGACGCCGCAGAACCGGCGGCACGATTCGGGGATCTCGCTCGTCGTGTGTTTGCGCCGCTCCTCGCCCATCTCGAAGAGATCGACGCCGAGGCCGCGCCATGAAGCCGTTCTCCATCGACAGCGCGCCGTTGTCGGGGTTCTCCCTCGTCGAGGCCAGCGCCGGCACGGGCAAGACCTATACGATCACGTCGCTGGTCTTGCGCATGCTCGTCGAGCAGCGGCGGCCGCTCGGCGAGATCCTCGTGGTCACGTTCACCAACGCCGCGACCGCAGAGCTGCGCGACCGCCTCCGCAGCCGCTTGCGCGAGGCCATCGACGGGTTGGCGGCTGGCCTTGCGAGCCATGGTCCTCCGAGACTTCCGAGCTGGCTGCAGCGAGCCGCCGAGAGCGACCGCCAGGCGGCGATCGAATCACTACAAGCGGCGCTGCACGGGTTCGACGAGGCATCGATCTTCACGATCCACGGGTTCTGTCAGCGGGCGCTGCAGGAGCACGCGTTCGAGAGCGGTGCCCGCTTCGAGACCGAGCTCGTCGCAGCGACCGACGGCATCCTCGCCGACGTCGTCGCCGACTTCTGGGTCGCCGAGCTGCACGGAGCATCGGCCGACTGGGTGCGCCACCTGCGTGCATCCCGCACCGACCCCGACTTCTTGGGCACGATCGCGCGTCACGCTCTCGCACACCCCGAAGCGACGCTGATCGGCGCACCGCCCGTCGAGCCCGCTGCGGACGAGTTGGACGCCCTCGCGGCTGCCGCCGCAACGGCGCGCGAGCCCGTCGAGCGTCTGTGGCGGCGCGACCGCGAAGCGATCCTCGACCTCCTCTGCAGCGATGCGCTCGACCACAACAAGATCCGAATTCCCAGCGTTCGCGAGAAGTGGCCGCCAGCGCTCGATGCCGCTTTCGCCGTGGCCGGCCCCGGTGCCGTCGCCCGCTTCCCGGACCTCGTCAAGCTCGGCAGCAGCTCTCTCGCGCAAGCTGCGAAACGCGGGCGCGAAGCTCCCGGACACCCCTTCTTCGATGCCTGCGATGCGCTCGTCGTGGCCGAGGCGCGGCTCACCGATGCCTTGGGCAGACTCGAGCTCGGTCTCTGGCGGAGGGCCCACGAGCGTCTCCCAACAGAGCTGCGACGCCGTCTGCGCGACGCCGGTCTGCAGTCCTTCGATGGGCTTCTCTACGATCTGTGGAGGGCGCTGTGCGGCCCTCAGGGCGAGGCGCTCGCCGCCGCCGTTCGGGCGCGACACCCGGTCGCGCTGGTCGACGAGTTCCAGGATACCGATCCGATCCAATACGAGATCTTCCACCGCCTCTACGCGGCGCCCGGCGCCACCGCGATCTTCGTCGGCGATCCGAAGCAGGCGATCTATTCGTTTCGGGGCGCCGACGTCTACGCCTACCTGCGGGCGCGGCGGGTCGCGGACGAGCAAACCTACACGCTCGCGCGCAACTGGCGCACGGATCCGCCGCTGATCCACGCGACGAACACTCTGCTCGCGAGCCACACCCGCCCGTTTGCGTTGACGGAGATCGCGTTCGCGAGTGCCGAGCCGCAACCCGAGGCCCGCGAACGTATCGTTCCGGCGAAGCCGGCCCTTCGCTTCCTCACCTTCGCCGCGGCCGAGGGGGAATCGCTGTCGGCCGATGCGGCACGCGACCTGGCGGCGCGCGGCACCGCCGCCGAGATCGTTCGACTGCTGGGCTCTCGGGACCGAATCCGCACGGCCGACGGTGAACGCCCGCCGCAGGCGGGCGACTGCGCCGTGCTGTGCCGCACCAACGCACAGGCCGATCGCGTCGCCGCCGCGCTCGCGGCGGTGGCGGTGCCGGCCGTCGTACAGTCGCGGGCGACGGTGTTCGAATCGCGAGAAGCCGACGAGATCGAACGCATCGTGCGCGCCCTCGCCGAGCCCCGTGACGCCGCGCGGGTCCGCGCCGCCATCGCGACCTCGATCCTCGGCGGCGACGCGTCGTACCTGGATCGATTGCAGGTCGACGAGGTCGACTGGGAGAGCTGGTTGCTGGAGTTCGCCGACTTGCACCAGCGATGGCTGCACGATGGCTTCGCTGCCGCGTTCGCCACCCTGCTCGAGCGACGCGAGGCGAGCACCCGATTGCTCGGCCTCGCCCAGGGCGAGCGGCGCCTGACCAACGTCCGTCACCTCGCCGAGCTCTTGCATGCGCAGGATTCCGCGGCACGTGGGATGCCGCGCGCACTGGTGCGCTGGCTACACGACATGCGCCACGACTCCGAGTTTCGTCGCAGCGCTGCTGGCGACGACGCACTCATCCGCCTCGACACCGATGCCGACGCGGTGTGCGTCGCGACGATCCACCGCAGCAAGGGCCTCGAGTACCCGATCGTGTTCTGTCCCTTCCTCTGGGACAACCAGCAACACGACCGCGGGCGCCTGGTCGCCTTCCATGATCCCGAGTCCGGAGAGCTCCGCGTCTCGTTGGCGGACAAACACGATCACCCGGCAGAAGCCGTCGAGCAGGCGAAGGTCGAGCGCGACAGCGAGGATCTCCGGTTGCTGTACGTCGCGCTGACCCG
>CALJUJ010000154.1 GCA_937975525.1 uncultured bacterium | reverse complement strand
TAGCGCGGCTTCGAAGTGGTCGACTGCTTCGTTCAAGCGACGGCTCTGCAGCGCGACGAAACCGAGTGTCAGGAGCCGATGGGGCGACTCGTGTGGCATCTGCCAAGCGCGATCGCCGTGGAGGCCGGTGCGCGCCAACAGCGTCGCGACCGAATCCGTGTAGAGCGGCTGCCATCCGCCTGATTCGACCAGGGCGCGCACGTTGCCGGGGTGCCGCAATGGCCACAGAACGTAGTCCGCGTCGCTGCGGTCGACGACCTGCTGCCATCCGGGCTTCTGCTGGAGAACGGCGATGTAGCGCAGAAACGTCTCGTCCGCGTAGACCGTCTCCGATCGACCGTCGATGAAGACCTTGAGTCGTCCGTTCGTGCACAGGTGCACGAACCCTCCCCAGTTGTAGTAGTTGAAGACGTTCCCGGCGAGTTGGTTGGCTTCGATGAAGGCGCACGTATCGACCGGGAACTCGTAGTCGGCCGTAAGGAAGTGAAAGGCTCCACTGTGCTTGGGGAAGGGCCAGAGCCACGTCAATCCGACGCCGAGCGCCACCAAAGGCATGAACCATGCGGCACGGCGGCCGTTGGCGGGCACGAGTATCTGGCTGGCGGCGTAGGCCAACGGCAGGGTCTGGGCAATCGCGAAGAACGGCACGAAGCGGCGACTCCGCAGCGACATCGCCAGGGTGACCAGTGCCAGGGCGACCGCGACCCAGTCTCGGGCACGGGTGCCGCCCCGGTACCAGCGGTATCCCAAGCAGGCCGAGGCAAGGGCGAAACCGACGATGGCGTACGGATAGAGCCACGAACGGATACCGCCCGGTCGGAAAGGCGGGAGCCACTCGCCCAACTCGCGAAACGGTGAACTCGGATCGAACGCGTACCGAAAAGGTCGCGAGAACGCCTCCATCCCATTGGGGTTCACGAGGCATACCGCCCAGCACGCAACGGTGAGAAGCAGTAGGCGGCGTCTCTCCTCCGGACGGCCGACCCATGCGGGAAGCATCAAAAGCGGTAGCGTCAGGACTCCGATCAAAAAGCCTGCGTGCAGATTGGCCCAGAGGAGAAACAGCGCGAGAAGCCAGCTGGACGGGCGCTCTCTGCCAAGAGTCAGCTCGATGAGCAGCACGAACCCGAGAAAGGAGAAGAGCTGCGGTCTCACGTCCAGGAAGGGAGCTGCCACCGCCAGACCGACAACCGTAGCCAGGAAGGCTGCCAGCGGGACGGCGCTCGCGCGCGCGACGTGACGAAACAAGAGCAGCCACGTCGCTACGATGCAGAGCCACTTCCAGTAGGCCAGAGAGGGGCGACCGAACCACTCCGACCAGACGTGCAGGAAGACGTCGGCCAACCAGGCGTCGTTCAGCCACCAAGCGTTGCTGGCAGTGAACGAGAAGGGGTCGCGGACGAAAACCGTCCCTTGTTCGACCATCCAACGCCCGCCGGCGAGATGCCACCAGAGGTCGCTGCCGAGCATGACGGTATAGCCGAAGGACCAACACACGACGGCCGTCGCGAGGTACCAAAGGGCTGGGATGGCGGCGCCGCGCGCCGCATGCGCGCCGCAAGCCACACGAATCGCAGTTCCTTGTCAATCCGTCCCGTACGCAGACCGACCCGGGGGCGCAGCGGCCGTGCCGGCCCCGGAGTTCCCGGCGGAACCCCGTGTCGGGCCGCGACCCTATTGCCGGCGGGTCAGCGCACGGCTATACGCGATCCACCCATGCGCATTCGAATCGGGCTCCTGTTGCTCGTCTGGTTCGGCCTCCTCGTTGCGGAGCCGCTGGCGCCTTCGGCGTCGGTGCGGGCGACCGCGGCGGTCGACGTCGTCGACGGGCAGGACTCTGCCCCGCGCGAAGGATGGAGTCTGCGATCGGCGACGGGAGCGGACCTGGTATCGCCGGCGCCGTCCTCTGCGCAACGAATGGTGCGGTCGCGGGTGATCCGGCTCCGCAGCTTGCATCGCGCTGTTGAACCGTCCCTCGCGTCGGGGCCGGGGCGCCGCAGTTCCTATCCCGAACGGTCGCTTCTACAGCGCCGGGCGACCGCCATTCGCAGCGACGACGACCCGCCTTCCTGATCCCGACTCGCTGGCGATCGAAACACCGTCGAGTTCAAGGGACGCCCCCGGTCGGGGCGTCGCATCGCCCGTGGAGTGCGTTCGCGTCCACGGCAAAGTTGGGAAGGCAAAGAACCGTGGCTACACACATGGATGTCATCCGCGCGAGCGTCGGCACCGCTACCATCGAAGCTTCGGCGCTCGCAACGAACATGGCAGTGGCTCTGACCCGCGATGAGATCGTCACGGCAAAGGCCGGATTCTGGAAGAGCAGAATCCGGAGGTTTCCACTGAACGATCTCGTTTCCGTACGAGAAATTCCAACTCCTGGAATCAGTACCCTGACTCTGAGGTTTTCAGGCGCTCTCCGAGCGCTGACGATACTCTTCAGCGCTCGGGCGGAGGGATTCGATTCACTGGTCGCAAGACTGAGGCAGCGTCTGCAAGACGCT
>CALJUJ010000153.1 GCA_937975525.1 uncultured bacterium | reverse complement strand
CGCTCATGATCGCCCGAACCGGCGCCCCGGGGCGTCGGTCGGACTGGAGCAGTCCCTGCACGTCAACTTCGTCGCCACACTTTGCGCGCAGGCGCATGGGTATGGACACCGATTCACTACCCCTACCCTGCGCCAACCGTTCGACGGCCGCATTCCAGTCGGGCAACGAGTCCGCGGCGAGCACATCGCGGATCGACAATGCCGTCGCCTCGCCCTCCCCGTAGCCGAGCGTCCGGCGCCAGCTCCCATTCACGTAGACGACCCGTCCGTCTCCATCCACCCACTGCACGAGGTCGTGTGCATTCTCGAGAAACTCTTCGAGAGTTCGCTCGTGCCATCTCAGCTGTGACTGCGCGCGACGGTATCGGCCCCGCATGGCCCGAAGCTCGCGCACGATCATCAGGGAAGCAACGCCGGCGGCGCCTACGCCTCCGAGCGGGAATGGATCGAACGATGGATGCAACCCCAGATCCGCGAGCACGACGACGAGCACGCTCGCGACAGCCACTGCCTGGTCGCCAACGCGCCACGGCAGCAGTACGGCACAGCCGAGCAGCAGGGCCGCAGCGACGACGTGGCCGACGCCCTGGTCGTGGGCAACGCTCGATTGTACGGCGGCTGCGACGACGGCGGTCGGAACCACGATCTGAGCAAGGGCTACCACATGCCCGTTGCGGCGCACCCAACGCAACGCGGCGATGGCCAGGGCGAGGAATCCCAGCAGTGCGGCCTTGATTGCGATCGGCGACGATACGCCCCACGGCGGCGTGGTCTGGTCAGCGAGTGCAAACAGGATCGTCGTCGCGACGAGAATCCACAGGCCGAGGCGCACGCGTTCGACGAGGAGCGCGTCGATCGACTTGCGTGGCTGGGGAGCCTCAGACATCACCGTCGTCTCACGGATGCGACGAGCAACATCGGCCGCCGCTCGCGTTCATGGTGCCCGCTGATTCGAATTGCCTTGACAGCAGGCGCCGAAAATACCACGCCTGGGGCAACGCTCGAAATCGGAATTCTCATGACTGCGGACATCGACCCCAGAAAGACCGCCGTAGGCCAGCAAGCGCCCCCGGCGCGACCGTCGCACATGACCTCGACCGTCGAAGAAATCCTCTTGCGGCGGCCGTCGCCACCCCCGGCGCGCCGGCGCAGCCGCTCGCCCCGGGGATTTCCGCCCCCTCGCTACCCGCATGGGCTGTTCTCCTGGGCGGCGGCCCACCCATGGATGGCGGCGGCGGGAGCCTACTGCGCTTGGACGTTCGCCTGGGGCTACTTCTACTGGTACGGCAGCTGAGCCGAGCCACCGAACTCGGCCACCGCGACCCGCTCACAGCCCCGGGAAGTCGATTGCCGGCAACCGCGGATGCATGCAGTCGAACCGTCCCAGGTCATTCGATGCCCCGGCACCACCGAGCCTCAGATCGAGATCGAAGAACGTTGCTCCCTCCTCCTGGATGCAGAGGCGAAGGTCGTCGGGAAGCATGCCCCCGACCTGCTTCCTCGCGTCCTCGTCGCCGTCGTAGAGGATGTCCGGCAACGGCGGCCCACCGACGATTCCACCGATCAGCTCTGCAGTTGCCGTATCCGGATCCGCGCCGCCGCCGGCGTACGAGTTCTCGAGGATGAAAACCCCTTCGGAGAACTTGTCGTAGTTGGGATCGGTGGTGCGAAAGCCTCCCACCAGCGAGGCGGTGTTGAAGCCGATCGCCAGGATGTGCGTCGTGCCGTTGTCCTGGAAATCGTTGTCGAAGATCTCCACCTGATCGTTCGCGAGAATCATCAATCCGGTACCCTTGGGAACGGCGCTGACCGTCGTCCCGGGCGGTGCGAAGTTGCGCGTGTTGTTCGCGTAGATTCGATTGTCGTAAACCCGCGTACGCCGACCGTCGACGAAGGGCAACCCGGGGAGATTGAAGACGAGCACGCCGCCGGTGTTGTTGGTCGCCAGGTTGCCGTAGACGTCGGCATCCGTCGTGTTCTCGATCTCGATACCGGCAACGTTGAACTCCGCGACGTTGTTGCGGACCACGACCTCGTCGCACTGACCGACGTAGATCCCTGCGTCCGATGCGCCCCGCACGACCGATTCCTCAATCAGCACGTTGGTGCATTCGATGGGATAGAATCCATACGAACCGTTGTTCTCGTCCGGTCCATTCGTCCATTCGCCGCGCACGCGCCGGATCACGAGATCCTCGCAGCCGAGGACCTTGAGCAGATCGCCGGGGCTATCTTCGAGCGCAAGGTCCTCGATGGTGAAGCCGTCCGCATTCACGAGCAGCCCCTCCGCACCGCTCGTCTGGCCGGCAAACGAAAGGATCGTCTCTTCCATCCCTTGGCCACGAAGCGTGACGTCGTCGACGTCGAGGGACAGCTGACCACTCAGCACGAAGGTTCCAGAAGCCAACTCGATGACGTCGCCGGGCTCGGCCTCGATGAGAGCGAGCAGGAGCGTCTCTTGATCGTCGTCGCCGGGGGCGATTTGAACGACGCGCCCCGGGGTCGGCGTCGGAGTCGGAGCGGGTGTCGACGTCACCTTGGGCGTCGGGATCGGTCCGCTCGGGTCACCAACACCTTCGATCACGATCGCCGGCAAACGCTCTTGCATGCAGTCGAACGGGCCGAGATTGGGTGTTGCGCCGGCACCCGCATTGCCGAGATCGATGTTGAAGAAAGTCGCCGCATCCTCCTGAACACAGCTGCGCAGCGCCGCGGGCAGACTGCCGCCGACGAACTTCCGCCGGTCGACGTCACCGTCGAAGATGATGTCGGGGAACGGTAGGCCGCCGACGATGCCGGAGATCAAGTCACGCGTCGACGGATCCGGATTCGTACCACCCTCCGCGTAGCTGTTGCCGACCAGGTAGACGGCCTCCGAGTAACGGTCGTAGTTCGGATCGGTCGTACGGAATCCGCCGATGACCGCCGCCGTGTTGAAGCTGATCAACAAGACGTGCGTCGTGCCGTTGCCGCGGAAATCGTTGGCGAAGACCTCGACCTGGTCATTGGCGAGGATCATCAGGCCCGTCCCCGCTTGGACGGCACTCACCGAAGTACCCGCCGGAGCGAAGTTGGGCGTGTTGTTGTCGTAGATCTGGTTGTCGTAGACGCGAGTGCGGCGTCCGTCGACGAAGGGAAGGCCGGGGAGATTGAAGACGAGAATGCCGCCGGTGTTGTGGATCGCCAGGTTCTCGTACACGTCCGCGTCGGTGGTGTTCTCGATCTCGATACCCGCGACGTTGAACTGGGCGAGGTTGCGACGGACGATGACGTTGTCGCACTGGCCGACGTAGATGCCCGCGTCGGAAGCGCCGATGACGATCGACTCCTCGATGAGCACGTCGCGGCACTCGATGGGGTAGAACCCATACGAGCCGTTGTTCGTGTCGGGGCCGTTCGTCCATTCACCACGAACCCGGCGGATCGTGAGACCATCGCAGCCCAAGACCTTCAAGAGGTCGCCGGGGCTGTCCTCAAGCGCCAGGTCTTCGATGACGAAGCCATCCGCATTGACGAGAAGCCCTTCCGCGCCGCTGGTCTGCCCGGCGAACGACAGGATCGTCTCGTCCATGCCCGCGCCGCGGAGCGTGACGTCGTCGACGTCGAGCGACAGCTGCCCCGACAGCTCGTAGGTCCCGGCAGCCAATTCGATGATGTCCCCGGGCTCGGCCTCGATCAGCGCAAGGAGAAGCGTTTCCTGATCGTCCTCGCTCGGCGCGACCTGGATGACGCGACCCTGGCGCGGCGTTGCTGTCGGCGGCACCGGAGTGTTGCTCGGTGGCGGGGTAGCGGTCGGCGGCGCCAAAGTCGCCGTGGCAGTGGCCGTCGGCAGATCGGTCGCCGTTGCCGACGGTACGCTGGTTGCGGTCGAGGTCGGCTGCGCGGTCGCCGTGCTCGTCGCGACCGCCGTCGGCACGGGTCGCTCGATGTCGTCGTCGTCGCTGCAGCCGATCGCCGTCAGTCCAAAAACCGCCGCCACCACGAACCGCGCGAGCGGCTCTCGAATCATCCCAATCTGCGCCATGCGTCTCCCCTTCCCTTGCACCTAGGCTCGCAACTACGAGCCGATCGTTGCGATACCTAGTCGAACGCGCTGCCGGAGGAAACCCTCGATGCCTCAGCGCTGCGACCGATCGACCGCTTCGGCGACCTCGCTCTCGTCGAGTGTCGACGCCACGACTTCCCGGTAGCGCGCTGCCGTCGGCTCACCCGCCCGCTCGGCGCGGAGAAGCCACGCCAGCGCCTCGACGCGATCGACCGCGACGCCGTCGCCACGGGCATAGCTTACGGCCAGATTGACCTGCGCGGCCGGCTGACCTTGTTCGGCTGCACGCCGATACCAGCGTACCGCTTCGCTCGGGTCGCGCACGACACCGACACCCTCATCGAACTTTCGGCCCAGACCGAGTTGACCGAGCGCGTCGCCCTTCTCGGCGGCGCGCCGGTACCAATCGACCGCCGCCACCGGGTCGCGCGCTACACCGCGACCGGCGTCGAGCAATACACCCACTTGTGCTTCCGCACGGGCGTCGCCCTGCTTGGCCGCCTCCAGGTACCATGCGGCAGCTGCAATCGGGTCGGCTTCGACCCCGCGGCCTTCGGCGTATCTTCGCGCCAGATCCACCTGCGCCTCGACATCGCCTGCCGTGGCGGCGGCGACCGCCCGCTCGAAATCCGCGCGCTCGGCCGCCAGGATCGGTTCGACCGGTTGCAGCGCAGCAAGCTGCATCGGTCGCTCGGTCGCCTCGGGCAACTGCGGATCGAGAGCTTCGTTCGTTGCCGGAGCGTCCGCTGCTGGCGCTGCCTTGGGGATCGAGATCTCGTCGACCGAGACACGGCGCACGGGGACGGCAACGACCTCCGCGGATGTCTCGTCTTCGAGGGGCACCTCGACTTCGGGCTCGAGCATGGGCGCCTCCTGCCACTCGGCCGGCGGCGCCGCGGGCCGCGGCACGGTGGCGTCCACATCG
>CALJUJ010000152.1 GCA_937975525.1 uncultured bacterium | reverse complement strand
CTGCACCGTGCGGGCGATGTCCGCGACGGTCGCGTTCTGATACCCGGCGTTGAACGCCTCGCCGGCGATGTCGGCGTCGGGAAGCTCGAGCAACTGCGTGTAGAGCTCGACCGCGTCGGCCATGTGCAGGTTCGGACGTTGCTGGCTGCCGCCGAACACGGTGATGACGCCACGCTCGACGGCGTGCGCGGTGAGGATGTTGACGGTGAGATCGAGGCGCTGGCGCGGAGAGCGACCGCAGATCGTGGCGGGTCGGACCGAGACGGTGGTGAAGGCTGGTGCCTGGTACCGGAAGAGGACGTCCTCGCACATGCCCTTGAACGTATTGTAGAGCGTCAGTGGGTGACGAGGATGGTCTTCGGTTACCTGCGGCGCGTCGGTGATGCCGTAGAGGCTCGAGCTCGAAGCGAAGATGAAGCGCCGGACGCCCGCCTCGCGGCTCTGGCGGAGAAGCGGCTCGAACGATTCGTAGTTGATGCTCCGGCTCAGCTCCGGGTCGAGCGCGCAACTCGGGTCGTTGGAGATGCAGGCGAGGTGGATCACCGCATCGATGCCGGCGACGCTGCGCCGCACCAGGTCGTCGTCGCGGAGGTCGCCGCGGACTTCCTCGAGGCGAGGGTGGTCGCGCACGGCGGCGAGCGAGTCGTCGCCGAAGACGTAGAGATCGAGGACGCGCACGAAGTAGCCTGCGTCCAGCAACCGCGGCACGAGCACCGCGCCGACGTAGCCTGCGCCTCCGGTGAAGAGGACGCGCGGATGTGCCAGCGCGCGCGTCATCGCCCTGACAGCTCGGTCGATGCTGCGTGGTCGGTGAGGAAGTGGCCGAGCGAGTGATGGGCGACTTCGACCTCGCCGTAGTCGGACGAGGCAACGTAGAAGTTGCGATCACCGCGTCCGCGCAAGGGATTGTCCGGGGAGAAACCGGAGAACGTCACCACGGTACAGGCGCGGTCGCGCGCCGCCTCGACGCCGCGCAGGATGTTCGGCGAGCGACCGGAGCTGCTGATCGCGATGACGCAGTCGCCGGGCTCGGACCACAGGCGCACCATTCGTGCGAACGCCGACTCGTAGCCGTGGTCGTTGGCGAGCGCCGTGAGCACGGGCGGATCGTTGAAGACGATCGCCCGCACGCCGACTCGATTGCAGAGATCCATCTCCATGTGGCCGGCGATCGAAGCGCTCCCCCCGTTGCCGATGAGGATGACCTTCTTGGCTGCGGCGCGGACGCCGAGAATGGTTCGGGCGACGTCCTCGGCGCCACTGTCGAGGGCGACCGGGGCGCCGGCTGTGTCGGTGACCTCCATCGCCGCGAGGAGGCGCGCCACGTTGGCGAAATACATGCTCGCCGGCTGTGTCATGGTCTCGTCTCCCGCGTGCGCATCAGCTCAGTAGCGCTTGGATGTGTTTGGCGAACGCATCGCGCCGCAGGTAGCGGCGGTGGCCGACGGTGGCGACCGCCTCGGCGCCGGCGACGTTGCCGACGAAGGCGACGAGGTCGAACGGCGCCCCGGTCGCGACCAACGGAGCGGTCGCGGCGAGGAACGCATCGCCGGCGCCGACGCGGTCGACGACCTTCGCGGCCATTGCCGGAGTCTCGAGAAAGCCCTCGTCGGCGCCGTAGGCCAGCGCGCCGCGCTTGCCGCACGTGACGACGATGCGCGGGCAGGAGAGGCGAGCGGCGACGTCGACCAGGATCGGGTGGAGGTCGCCGCGCCAGTCGCGAGCCTCGAGGAAGAGCTCGTGCTCGGCGGCGCACACGTAATCCGCACGCGGGTACTTCGAGAGGCGATGGTACCCCCGATTGCCGGCGTTTGCCTGCGCGTTCATCGCCAGGAAACGGGATTCGCCGCAAAGGACGTCGACGGCATTCGACGTCAGCATGCTGTGGCCGTAGTCGACGACGACGACGAGATCGACCTTGGGGCAGCGCTCGAGCAGTGCGTCGCACAGGCGATTGTCGTCGTCCGGGTGCAGCGACTCGTCGTTGATCTCGTAGAGCTCGAACATCGGGGTGAAGAAGTACGACTCGACGAAGCGCCGCTTGACGATGGTCGGCGCGTCGCGACGCTCGAGCAGCACCGGCTCGATGCGCGAGTCGAGCTGCTCGCGGACGAAAGCCTCGTGGCTCGACGATGCGCCGAGCTGGGTGAGCACCGACACCTCGCCGCAAAAATCGGCGAGGTGGTTGGCCACGGCGAGGATCCCTCCGGCGAATCGCTCCATCGATTCCGTGCGCGCGACCAACGCCGGCGCCTTCGACGATTTTCCGATCGCGGCGCAGTATTGATACTCGTCGATGATCGTCTCGCCGACGACCAGCACCTTCAGGTCGCGTGCGGCGTCGAGGCGGGCAACGACGTCGGCAGCCGAGTGGCGCGCCGCGAATCCGCTGAGGAAGGAGCGTGCCTCTTCCGACAAGGCCGGGAGGTACGCGTTGATCAAGCTCGACGAGCTGAAGGTGATCTCGTCGGTGAACGCGATGCGGCCGCCGGCGGCTTCGACCGCCTGCCGCTCGCGGGCGATTCCACCGGTGACGTCGCGGTCCTCGTCGCGGTACTCGCCGCCCTTCACGTAGACGTCGGGCTTCAGCAGCGCGATGGTTTCCTCGGCCGTCGGCCATTCGTTGAGCGCGACGAAGTCGACCTCGGCGAGCGCGGCGATGGCCTCCAAACGCAGGTCCTCGGCGAACGCGGGGCGGCTCGGTCCCTTGTTCACCCAGCGGTCGGGGGTGACGGTGACGACCAGGACATCGCCTTGCGTGCGAGCGCGACTGAGGTGGCGAATGTGGCCGATGTGCAACAGGTCGAAGACACCGTGGCAGAGCACGATGTGCTTGCCTTCCCGGCGCAGAGGGTCGAGTCGGTCCGGGAGCGACCGCAGCGGTCGTATCTTGTCGGCGGAATTCATACTTCGCCGTCGATCTTAGCCCGGCGGCGCGGGCGACCGAAAGCCGTACGCGCCAACTGGTAAATCTCCCGGTGCTTGGCTACACACCGGCTCGGAGGCAGCGGCCTCCGGGAGGCGATTCCGACGCAAGCGCAAGATCCACAGCCGCGCCAGCTCGCACGGTCGATCACGGTCGTGCTGCCCGCACTGAACGAGGAAGAGGAACTCGAAGGGTCCGTACGCACCACCGTCTCCGCCCTGCGCGACTGGTTCGCCGAGTGGGAGTTGCTCGTCTACGACGATGGCAGCACCGATGCCACCGGCGCCATCGCCGAGCGGCTGGCTGCGGAGATCGAGGGCGTCGTGGCGTTCCACCACGCGACCCCGCAGAGTATCGGCGGCGTGTTGCGCCGCGGTCTCGAGCGCGCCCGCATGCGGCACTTCATGTGGGTCGACGGCAAGGGGGCGACGCCGCGCGAGGCCCTCGATCGCATCTTCTCCCACTGCGGCGAGGCGGATCTGGTCGTGCCCTACGCCGCGAATCAGCACGAGCGGACCCGCTTGCGCCGCGCCATATCGCGGGCGTTCTGCGCCACCCTAAACCTGATCTTCGGCCTCGATTTGCGCCAGTACACCCACCTCGTGTTGTGCGAGACCGCCGCCGCCCGGCACGTCGCCGTCCGCACCGATTCCTACGCGTTCCAGGCCGAGGCCTTGATCAAGATGATCAAGGCCGGGTGCAGCTACGTCGAAGTCGGCGTGGTCGACGACTTCAAGCGCGAGGCCGGGCACTCGAAGGCCTTTCGTTGGCGCAACGTGATCGGCGTCGCTGCCTTCTTCCTGCGCGTCGTTTGGGACGTACGCGTCGTCGGCATCCGTCGCTGGGAGGGCCGCGGTGGCGACTGAGAGCATCTCGGTTCCGTGGTGGCGGACCGATCTCGGTGACGCCGAGATCGAGGCGGTCAGCCGCGCCATCCGCGATCGGCACGTGCACCACGGCCCGCTGTGCGCCGATCTGGAGGCGGCGCTCGCCGCCCGGATCGATCTGCCGCACGTCGTCTCCACCACCAGCGGCAGCATGGGATTGGTGCTGGCGATGCTGGCGTGCGGTGTCGGTCCCGGGACCGAAGTCGTCGTGCCCGCCCTCACCTTCATTGCTCCCGCCCATGCGGCGCTCTTGCTCGGTGCACGTGTACGCCTCGTCGACGTGCGGGCCGACCGGCCACTGGTGGACACCGATGCGCTCGCGGCGGTCGTCGGCGAGCGCACTCGGGCGATCGTCGTCGTTCACCTCAACGGACGAGCCGCCGACGTCGGCGCGACGCGCGAAGTCGCGGGGCGCGTCGGCGCGCGGGTCATCGAAGACTGCGCGCAAGCGCTGTGCTCGCACGGGACGCATGGATGCCTCGGCGGCGAAGGCGATCTCGCCACCTTCTCGCTCGGCATCACCAAGCTCGTCACCGCCGGCGAAGGCGGTTTCGTCGCGACCCGCGACGCGCAGCTCGGCGAGCGGCTGCGCCGTCTGCGCAACCACGGAACCGTGTCGATCGCGCGCAATGTCTTTCCGGAAATCGGTGGCAACTTCCGCCTCGCCGATTTGCAAGCGGCCGTGGCACTCGCCCAGCTCGAACGCGTCGACGCGAAGATCGCCGGCGTCCGCCGGGTGTACGCTGCGTACCGGGCCGGGCTGCGCGGGCTTCCGTGGATCGATCTCGTCGACGTACACGTCGAACGCGGTGAGTTGCCGCTCTGGACCGAGGCGCGAGCGCAGCGCCGCGACGAGGTCGTCCGGGCGCTGCGCGACCACGGTGTCGAGGCGAAGCCGTTTCATCCCTGTCTCGCCGCGTCGCCCCACCTGCGCGACGAGGGGGACTTCCCACGCGCCACGAGTTGGGCCGCGACGGGGGTGACTCTTCCGAGCGGGCCCGACCAGCCCGATGCGCACATCGAGCGGACGCTGCGCGCGCTGGCGACCGTCGGCCAGGCGCTCGGACTCGCAGGAGAATCGTGATGCGCGTGACAGACCAGGCCCTCTTCCACGATGCCGACGTGCTCGCCGTCGACGAAGACACGCTCGTCGAGCTCAAGCGCCGTGCGCTGACAGCGCCGCATCGGCGCTACCGGCTTTGCTTGCATCGCAGCTCCGACGACCCGGTGCAGGAGATGATCATCGTTCACTGTCGCGACAACTACTCGCGGCCCCATGCCCACGAGACCGCTTCGTGCTGCGTCGTGCTCGATGGCGCTCTCGGTGTCTACGTGTTCGACGAATCCGGAAGCGTGGCACGGGTCGTCGAGCTGGCGGCCCGCGGCAGTGGCAAGCCATTCACTCTATGGATCGGTCCCGGTCAGTGGCACATGCCGGTTTGCCGAACCCCGCAAGTGGTTTTCTACGAGACGATGGCGGGGCCCTTCCGACGCGACGAGGCCAACCGCTGGGCGCCGTGGAGCCCCGAGGAAGGCGATGCCGACGCGATCGCCCGCTACCTGGCCGGACTCGGAGTCGCGCGCTGACGACGCGGCTCGACCCAGAACGGGCCGAGAGCGAGACCGTCGAGTCGCGCGGCCGCGAAGGTTGCAAGCGCTTCGGCGGGAGTGCGGACGATCGGTTCCTCGTGGCGGTTGAAGCTCGTGTTCAGCACCACGGCGCTGCCGGT
>CALJUJ010000151.1 GCA_937975525.1 uncultured bacterium | reverse complement strand
GGGTGGGGCGGGCGGCCCGCGCTTCTGCTGCGTCCAGATCTCGGGCTTCGCCGCTCGCCGCATCGTTTCGTACCTTGATCCCGGCGGCGTGATTCGGCGCGGTGAGCGGTACGGCATGATCAAGTTCGGCTCGCGGGCCGATCTCTATCTTCCCGCAAGCGCCGAGATCCTCGTCGAACGCGGGCAGCGAGCCCGGGCGGGCGTCACGCCGCTGGCGAGGTGGGCATGAGCGTTTCGCCCGTACGCCGCAACGACGCGCGAGCACCGCAGCGAGGCGTCTTCCTGCTGCCCAGCATTCTGACGACGTGCGGCTTGTTCGCCGGCTTCTTCTCGGTGACGGCCTCCATCCGCGGCAGCTTCTGGGTCGCTGCCGTGGCCATTCTGATCGCCAACGTCTTCGATGTTCTCGACGGACGTGTCGCCCGCATGACCAACACGACGACCCGATTCGGCTTCGAGTACGATTCGTTGTCCGACGTGATCGCGTTCGGCGTGGCCCCGGCGGTCCTGGTCTACAGTTGGGCGCTCGAGCCCTGGGGGCACCTCGGCTGGCTGGCGGCATCGACGTACGTCGCCTGCAGCGCGCTGCGCCTGGCCCGCTTCAACGTGCAGGTCGAATCCGACGCGAAGCGCAACTTCATCGGCTTGCCGACGCCTGCGGCGGCGCAGGTCATCGCCTCGACGGTCTTGCTGTCCTACTACCTCGGCGGCGCGGGCGAACCTTACCAGCAGGGCACGCTGGCGCTGATGACGTTTGCGCTGGCCACGTTGATGGTCAGTGGCTTCAAGTACTTCAGTTTCAAGGAGAACGAGCTCCTGCGGCGACAGCCCTTCATCTCGCTCGTCGCCGCCTCGTTCGTGCTCACCCTGCTGATCGCCTTCCCGGAGCCGATGATCTTCGGGACCTTCGCGCTGTACGCGGCATCGGGGCCGTGGCGCTGGGTCTGGGTTCGCCTCAAGCAAGTGCGCCGGCGCCGCCGTGCGTGAGGCGCATCGGGCGATTCTCGTCCGTGTCGCTCAGCGCCGAACCTCGGGTCGCAACAGCGCCTCGTCGTCGTTGCCCAGGCGGAAGCCGCCGTTTCGGTCGCGCTCACGTGCGTAGAGGGGATTGCCCTCCACCTCGAACCCGGCATCGTGAATCATCTGGTAGGTTTCCCGGACCGCGTCGCCGCGCGTGGTGAGGTAGCCTTCCACGAAGAGCGAGTTCGCTGGCCACAGGGCGAGCACGCCGAGCGAGCGCAGGTGCCCCTCACGCCCGCCGGCGAGGCGGATCTCTGCGGTCGGGTTGACCAGGCGCATCATGCAGACCGCACGCAGGCAGCGCTCGGGTGTCAAGCTGCCGTCGCCGACGACCTGGTTGCCCTCGATGGGAATCAGGAAATTCATCGGAATGGAGGGAACTTCGAGGCGGCGAAGCTCGAAAGCGACGTCGACGACGTCGAGCGTCTGCTCTCCCATCCCGACGATCAGGCCGCTGCAGGGCTCGATGCCGTTGCGCTTCAACGCCTCCAAGGTGTCGATTCGGTCGCGGTAGGTGTGCGTCGTACAGATCTTGTCGTAGTGCGCTTCGCTGGTGTTCAAATTGTGATTGAAACGATCGAGCCCGGCATCTGCGAGGATCTTCGCGTGCTCGTCGCCGAGCAGGCCCCCGGAGATGCACAGCTCGATCGGATAGCGGTCCTTGATCGTGCGCACGATGGTCGCCAGCTGATGGGCACGCTGCACCGTCGGTCCGCGTCCGGAGATCGCAATGCAGTAGCGGCTTGCCCCGGCCTTGGCCGCCGCCTCCGCGGCGGCGAGGATCTCCTCGTCCCCCTTCATCGGATACTTGCGGATTGCCGCCTGCGAATCCTTGTTCTGCGCACAGTAGCCACAGTCTTCGGGGCACAAGCCGTTTTGCGCGTTGTTGAGCACGTGCACCATGACCTTGCGTCCGAAATGCTGGCGCCGCGGCGCGAACGCCGCCTGCACCAGCGGCAGCAGCTCCACCCCGGGGTCGTCCAACAGTGCGGCGCATTCGTCGGGGGTTGGCGCCTCGTTGCGCAAGGCTCGTTCCGCGAGCTCGAGATAGGGGTCGGTCATGCTTCACCTCTCGATCGGGCAGGATGCCCGGGAGGCATCGCGCTGTCAAAACGGGTTGGCGGGCTGCTATTCTCTGCAGCCCGAAGCGGTGAGAGAGTACGGCCTTGCTGATCCGAGACCCCATCCACGGCGACGTATCGCTGACGACCCGCGAGACCTCGATCCTCGACCTTCCCACGGTCCAACGACTGCGCGGGATCAAGCAGCTCGGGACAGCCTACCTGGTCTACCCCGGTTGCCTCCATACCCGCTTCGATCACTCGCTGGGGGCGGCTGCCGTGGCCAAGCGCATGCTGCGCGAGCTCGCCGACCGGGGAACCCGATTCGACGCGGATCTCGCCGAGGCCGTGGCGATCGGAGCGCTCTTGCACGACGTGACCCACGTCCCCTTCGGCCACACGTTGGAAGACGAGCGTCGCCTGTTCCCACGGCACGACAAGGGGCGCCGACTCGGGTTGCTGCTCGATGGGCCGGTCGGAGAAGCGCTGGAACGCGCCGACCTCGCCGAACCGGTGCGAGCGAACCTGGAGGGTGCGGCGGACGGCAGCGTACCGCCTTGGGCCGCCGAGATCGTGTCGAGCACGATCGACGCCGACCTTCTCGACTATTTGCGTCGCGACTCCTATTTCGCGGGACTCGCCCAGAGCTACGACGATCGTGTCTTTCACCAGTTCATCGTTGCCGAAGGGCACCTGGCGATTCATCTCACCAAGCATGGGATGGAACGGCCCGACGCCCGCTCCGAGACCGAGCAGCTGTTGCGCTTGCGCTACTTCCTGACCGAACGAGTGTACTACCATCATACGAAGGTCGCGGCGGGCGCGATGATCTCGAAGGCCGTCGAGCTCGCTCACGAGCACGGTGCTCTCGACGAAGCGGAGCTGCTCCAGTTGAGTGACGGCGCGCTGTTCGCGCGTTTGCGTCGAGTGCCGACTGCCGATCACCCCGATCCACGCATCGAAGCGCTCGTCGACCGTCTCGAGCGCCGGCAGCTATTCAAACGCGGCTACGTCGTGTCGGCCCGCACCGTCCCGCGAGCACAACGCGTCGTGCTCGTCGAACGCTTTCACGAAGTGCGAACGGAACGTGGAGCCGCTGAAGCAGAGATTGCCGCCGCGATCGGTTGCGACGCGTCCGAGGTGATCGTCTACTGCCCAGCGCTCACGGTCATGAAGGAGGCATCGGTGCTCGTGCAGACGCCGATCGGCTTGCTCCCCCTCAATCGCTACACGGGTGAGATGCCATCGG
>CALJUJ010000150.1 GCA_937975525.1 uncultured bacterium | reverse complement strand
CGTTCGGCCACCAGGCCATCGTCCGCGGGCGCGAGCGTATCGTCGCCGCCCGGCGCCAGGTGCCGGCGCTCGAGGAGCTCTACCGAAGTCACACTTCGGGTTGACTCCAGTGCGCAAATTGCGTTGTTTCGGCGCCGGGGGCGCCGTCGACACGGGCGTCGCACCTCCGGAACGGGCGGGGAGGAGGAATCATGGAGTCGATTCGACTTTTCGGAGCAGCGTTGCTGGTGCTGGCGCTCGTTCCGCTGACGGCGGTCGCGGGTGACGTCGATTCGTGCGACGACGGCAACGCGTGTACCGCGGTCGACATGTGCGTCGACTCGGTGTGCACCGGCATGGGCTCGGTGAGCTGCCCGCCGGACATGGACCTCTGTACGGTCGAAGTGTGCGACCCGGTGGAGGGCTGTGTTTCCGAACCGCTCGACTGCGACGACAACAACCCTTGTACGCAGGACAGCTGCTCGGAGGGCTCGTGCATCAACGCGCCGGTGGGCGACGGCACGTCGTGCGACAACGACGCCGACGACTGTCTCGTCGAGATGTGCAGCAGCGGTGTGTGTGTCGCCAATCTCGCCGCGGTCGAGACCGCGTGCGACGACAACAATCCCTGCACGTCAGAAGACATCTGCAACGAGTTCGGCTCTTGTCAGGGTCTTGCGGTCAGCGACGGCACGAGCTGCGGCGACGGCAGCTGCGCCGAGTGCCAGAGCGGCGTCTGCGACGTCGTCACCAACACCAACGCACCCTGCGACGACGGGAACCTCTGTTCGCCCAACTCGGCGTGCCTTCTCGGATTCTGTATCGCGACGGTCCTCGTCAACTGCGCCGACAGCAACTTGTGCACGCTGGAATTCTGCAACCCGTGCACCGGCAACCGCGAGGAAGGGCCGGCATTGGTCTGCGGAGACGGCAACGAGTGCACCGACGATAGCTGCAATCCCAGTACGGGTTGTGTGAACACGCCGGTGATGGATGGCACGAGCTGCGACGACGGCAACGAGTGCACCGATGCCGACGCATGCATGGCCGGCGTGTGCACCAGCGACGATGTCGTCGATCCCAATGATCCGGTCGATCCCAACGACCCGGTCGTGCCGGCGACGACGCTGCCGGCGCCGGCACTGTCGTGGAGCGCGCTGGCGGCGCTGGGGCTGGGACTCGGCGGCTACCAGGCGTGGCGATTGCGCCGGCGACGGCGCGCCTGAGCGGGATCAGCGCGTGGTCCAGTAGTCGCGCATCAGCTCCGCGCACCACGCCGGCTGCCGCACCTCGGTACGCGGCAGGAACTCCTGCATCACCGGTTTGAGATCGACGACGGGCGTGCCGTCGATGGCGTCGAGCTCGGCGACACGCACCGTCCGCCCGTCGACGCCGAGCACGCGACAGATCGTCGACCCGATGCGGTTGGGTCGATTCTTGCCGCGCTGAGCGAAGATGCCGACGGCGGGCCAATCCGGGTTGTTGCGCGGCCGGCGGGCGCCGCTGGCGATCTTGGTCGGATCGACCTGGTGGAACACGAAGAGCACTTCGATGTGCGAGAAATCGGCGAGGCCGGCGAGCGCTTCGGGTGGGTAGTCGTCGGTCAGGGTGATCGTCGCCTGCTCGCCACCCCAGAAATCGTCCTCCGCGGCGCGACGCGGAGCCTCTACGAAGGCGACGGGTCGGATGGGAACGTCCATGGGCACCTCCGGCCGACGCAGAGCACGGTTTGCGGCCGGCGGTAAAGCCGTCGGTCCAAGTGTACGGCAGGCGGCAGCTCCGTACCTGGGTGCCACGCGCAGCCGTACCGCATAAATCCGATTGACAGTCGGAATCCGAGGGGCTATCGGATTCCCATGGCGCGCGATCGAATCCTTCCCGCTCTCGGCGAGCTCGAGCTCGCGGTCTTGCAGCACCTCTGGCAGACGGGCGAGAGCGACGTGGTGTCGACGCACCGGCGCGTCGGCGCGCGGCGCGGCATCAGCGTCAATACCGTCGGCTCGACGCTCGAGCGGCTCCACCGCAAGGGCTTGGCGCAACGTGAGAAGGTCTCGCACGCCTATCGCTACACCGCGGTCATCGACGAGAACGCCTTTCGCGCACAGCGCGTTCTCGAGGCCGCGGGCGGTGTCGCCGCGCTCAAGCGCGACGGTACCCTCGCCGCTTTCGTCGACCTCGTCGCCGACGTCGATGCCGAGGCGCTCGACCGCCTGGAAGCCTTGATCGCTGCGCGTCGCAAGGAGGCCGAGCGATGATCGTCGCGCTCGCACCGTTGGGCCTGGTCACCGTGGTGCTCGCCGCGACGTCGGCGCTCGCCGTCCTCGCCTTGCGACTCGTCGACGCCAGCCGTATCCGCCTCGCCGCCCAAGCCCACGCGCGCGTCGTCTTCGCGGTCGTCCTCGCCCCGGGACTGCTTGCCGTTTCGTTCACGGCCGGCACCTGGCTCGATCACCACGTGCTCGGCTGCGACGCCCACCAATGCCTGCGCCACGTCGAGCCCGGCCCCCTGGCGATCGTTCTCGCATGCCTGGGAGCGCTGCTGGTCGCCCGCGTCGGCCTGCAGCTGGCACGTGTCCTGCGTACCTGGCGTCGCGGGCAGTCGCTGGTCGCCGAGCTCGAACGTTGCTCGGTCGCGGCGCCGGGGTACCGCATCTTGCCGGGCGATGGACGCGACGTGTTCGTCGCCGGCTTCACCCGTGCCCGGGTGTTCGTAGCGCAACGGCTGGTCGAAACTGCCGGCCCCGCGGAGTTGGATGCGGCTCTCGAGCACGAGCGCGCGCACGTGAGGCGGCGCGACCCGTTGCGCCGGTTGCTCGCCTCGGCGGCGTTGGCGTTTCATCTACCCGGCGTCGCTGCCTGGCTCGAAACGCGCCTGGTGCGGGCCATCGAGATGGCGGCCGACGCCGATGCGGCGGCGGTGACCGGTGATCGGCTGGGTCTCGCCGCGGCGCTGGTGCGCTTCGCCCGCTTGCAGCTCGTGCGGCCATTGGCCATGGCCACGTCTTTCGCCGCTGACGACGTCGAGGCGCGAGTGCGGCGCCTCCTCGAACCCGGAGGCAGCGCCGCGCAGCCATCGCCGGGGGTTGCCATCGCCGTCGGCTGCATGGCCGTCGGCGCCGTGCTCTTCACCAGCGAACCGCTGCACGACGCATTGGAAGCGGCGCTGCGGGTTCTCTTTCTCTAGCGGACTCTACGGACGGAAGTTGCGCCCGAGCGTTCGAGAAAAAATCCGATCCAGGATCGGAATCAAACGGAGGTCCTCATGCAATTCGATCCGAGCCATCTCGCCCGCAGCCTCATGCTGTTCGCGGTGGTCGCCTGTTTCCTCACCGGATGTGGGTCGTGGAAGCGC
>CALJUJ010000149.1 GCA_937975525.1 uncultured bacterium | reverse complement strand
AGCTGCCCAGGTGCAAGGTGCTGCGTAGATTCCATCGCGATCGGAGGGGACCATGTCTACCTCCCCCTGACCCCCTCCTTGGTAAGGAGGGGGGCGCTTTTCGGCTGTGTCGATAGGCTGATGTCTGGTTGCTCGTTCCGTGGAGCGCGTCCCTTGCGGTCGCCGCGGCGTCGGCGCGAAGATGCCCGTATGGACCTCGTCGACGGCTTCCGCGACGCCGACCTCGCCGCCGATCTCGCGCGCCGCATCGCCGCCACCGTCACCCGGCCCTGGGTGCTCATGGAAGTCTGCGGCGGCCAAACCCACGCCATCGTTCGCTATGGCGTCTACCAGCTGCTGCCCGACGACCTCGAGCTGGTCCATGGCCCGGGCTGCCCTGTCTGCGTCACCGCCCTCGAGACCATCGATCGCGCCCACGCCATCGCCGCTCGCCCCGAAGTCGTCTTCACCTCGTTCGGCGACATGCTGCGCGTTCCCGGTAGCCGCGGCGACCTGCTCACGCTGCGCAGCCGCGGCGCCGACGTCCGCGTCGTCTACTCGCCGCTCGATGCCCTCCGCCTGGCGCAAGCCCACCCCGAACGCGAGGTGGTCTTCTTCGCCATCGGCTTCGAGACCACCGCGCCGGCCAACGCCATGGCCATCTTCCAGGCGAAGCAGCTCGGCCTGCGTAACTTCTCGGTCCTCGCAGCGCACGTGCTCGTGCCGCCGGCGATCGCCGCGATCCTCGAGGCGCCCGACAATCGCGTCCAGGGCTTCCTCGGCCCGGGGCACGTCTGCGCCATCGTCGGCACCCGCGACTACGAGGACCTCTCCCGCCGATACCGCGTGCCGATCGTGATCAGCGGCTTCGAGCCGATCGACCTGCTCGAGGGCGTTCTGCGGTGCGTCGAGCTGCTCGAGGCGGGACGCGTCGCCGTCGACAATCCCTACGCGCGCGCCGTGCATCGCGACGGCAATGCCGCTGCCCAACAGGTCGTCGCCGACGTGTTCGCCGTCGGCGACCGCAGCTGGCGCGGCATCGGCACCATCCCGTCCTCGGGGTTGCGCATCCGCGACGCCTACGCCGACTTCGACGCCGAACGCCGCTTCGCCGTCGACGCGATCGCCACGCACGAAGCGCCGGAGTGCCTATCGGGTGAGATCCTCCGCGGTCGCCGCAAGCCCGCCGAGTGCCCAGCGTTTGCGACCGTCTGCACGCCGCAGCACCCGCTCGGGGCGACGATGGTCTCGGCCGAGGGTGCATGCGCCGCCTACTACCAGCACCGGCGAGGCGAAGCGGCGCCGCCGCGAGACGGGAATGGCCACTGATCGCGACGACACGGGCTTCGGCTCCTGCCCGCTGCCCAGCGCTGCGGGCGACGAGATCCTCCTCGGGCACGGCAGCGGCGGTAAGCTGAGCGCCGAGCTGACCGAACGCGTCTTTCTTCCCGCATTCGACAACCCTGCGCTGGCGCCGCTCGACGACGCCGCCGTCCTCGCCGTGAACGGCGATCGCCTGGCGTTCACCACCGACTCGTACGTCGTCTCGCCGATCTTCTTTCCCGGTGGTGATATCGGCAGCCTCGCCGTGTACGGCACCATCAACGACCTTGCCATGGCCGGCGCCGAGCCGCGCTGGCTGTCGCTGTCGCTCATCCTCGAAGAGGGCTGGTCGCTGGCCGAGCTCGGGCGCGTCGTCGCCTCCGCACGCGATGCCGCCGCGGCCGCTGGCGTGACCGTCGTCACTGGCGACACGAAGGTCGTCGGTCGCGGCAGCGGCGACAAGATCTTCGTCAACACCTCCGGCATCGGCGTGATCCCGGCTGGCGTCGACGTCGGCTCGCGTCACGTCGCCGCGGGCGACGTGATCCTTCTATCTGGTCCGATCGCCGACCACGGGGTGACGATCCTCGCGCAGCGCGAAGGGATCGGCCTCGCGGGTGACTTGCGCAGCGACAGCGCGCCGCTCCACGGCCTCGTGCGTGCTCTGCTGGCGGCGGCGCCGGGTACGCATGCCTTGCGCGATCCCACCCGTGGCGGTGTTGCGGCGACGCTTTGCGAGATCGCGACGCGGCGTCGCGTCGGCATCGAAGTCGACGAGAGCGCGATCCCGGTGCGCGCGCCCGTGCGCGGCGCCTGTGAGATTCTCGGCCTCGACCCGTTGCACGTCGCCAACGAAGGCAAGCTCGTCGCCTTCGTTCCCGAAGAGCAGGCCGAGGCGGCGCTGGCAGCGCTGCGCGCCGCGCCGCTCGGACGCGGAGCCGTACGCATCGGCACGGTGACGAGCGAGCATGCGGGCGTGGTGGTGTTGCGCACGCCGATCGGCGGCAACCGCATCCTCGATCTCCCGGTGGGCGAGTCGCTGCCGCGGATCTGTTGAGGCGCAGCGATGGAGCCCCTGGCAGGATCGACGCTTGCGGTTGCGCAGGCCGAGAACGTGCGTGCCTGTCGCGTCGAGCTCAGCGGTATCGTCCAGGGCGTCGGCTTCCGGCCGTTCGTGTACCGGCTGGCGCAAGAGCTCGAACTCGCCGGTTGGGTCGCCAACGATGCGCGCGGCGTCGTCGTGCACGTCGAAGGCGGTCCGGCTTCGGTCGTGGCATTCTTGGAGCGATTGCGGAGCGACGCACCGCCGCGGGCGCGAATCGATCGCCTCTGCTGCCGCGCTGTGCCGCCGGAGGGGCACGAGCGCTTCAGGGTCGCTGTCAGCCGAGATGTCGAGGTGCACGTCGTGCCCGTCGCCGCCGACGCGGCGACCTGCGACGCGTGCCTGTCCGAGCTCTTCGATCCGCGCGACCGCCGCTATCGTCACGCTTTTCTCAGCTGCATCGCGTGCGGTCCGCGCTTCACGATCGTTCGCGACGTGCCCTACGACCGGGTGCGGACGACGATGGCGGAGCACTCCATGTGCGCGAACTGTGCACGCGAGTACGGTGATCCGCTAGATCGCCGCTTTCATGCGGAGCCGATCGCGTGTCACGACTGTGGACCCCGGTTGCAATGGCTCGACCATCGCGGCGCGGCGCTTGCCGGCGATCCGATCGAGGCGGCGGCCCGTGAGCTGAAGCGAGGCGCGATCGTCGCGGTCAAGGGCACGGGCGGCTACCACCTCGCCGTTGACGCCACTTCGGCGCAGGCGACCGGGCGGCTGCGGGCGCGCAAGCATCGCTGGGAGAAGCCTTTCGCGGTACTCGTCGCCGATCTCGCGTCGGCGCGAGCGCTGGCGGAGGTGGACGCGACGGCGGCGGCGTGGCTGACGTCGCCTTCCGCGCCGATCGTGCTCGTCGCCAAGCGGGTCGACGGACCACTGGCGGAAGCCGTGGCGCCGCGGCAGCGGCGTGTCGGCTTGATGCTGCCCAATGCGCCGATTCACCATCTGATCGTGCGCGCGGCCGGGCGGCCGCTGGTGCTGACGAGCGGCAACGTGGTCGACGAGCCGATCGCCTACC
>CALJUJ010000148.1 GCA_937975525.1 uncultured bacterium | reverse complement strand
CCGATCGGTGCCGACGAGGTCGCGCTGGCCGACGAGGTCGCGGCGCTGCGCGCCGAGCTCATGGCGGCGCTCGGCGAGGGCACGCGCGCGGCGTTCGATCTGCGGGTGAAGAACGCCCGCCGGGCGTTCGCGCGTACCGTCCTCGCCGAGTGGCTCGAGCAGGCGCTGCGCGTCGACGCGGTCGTGCGCGAGGCCGCCGCGGCGCGGGAGACGCGGAACGCCGCGCGGCGGGCGCGACGCGTCGCCGACGCCGAGGCCGCGATCGCGGCCGCGCTGGCCGAGGTACCCGACCTCGAGCTGTGGCGGGTGCTCGTGTCCTTGCGCGAGGAGCTGCGGGCGGCGAAGTGACACGGCGATCCTTCGGTAGCGGCAGCCATCCGACATCGGACCGGATGCCGACGCTCCGGTCGTCCGTCACATGTCTATCGAGCTGAGGATCACGCCGGGCTCCGACGGTTCGACTTGGCGCAAGTCACGCGCCGGGCCGGAGTCCACGAACGACGGAGGTGAACTCGAGCCACGAAACGCAAGAAGGGCCGACTTCGCCCGAATGCCTCGTCGTGATGAGACGTTGCGCCGCAACACAGTGAACGATCATATCAACCTGGGCCTTGCGGCCCCGCCCGAGTAGAGGTCGATCAATGTCTGGCGCTTCGCATGGATCCAGTTCCAGTTCTCGATCGGGTCGTAATATCCGTACGAGACGGGCACCACCAAGACCTGCAGCGACTACTTGCCCGGACTCTGATGCTCGGAAGCCGCCTCCCGCAATCGATCCTTCGCTTCGAAGAGGTCGGGGAACTCCGCTCTCGTCAGCTCGAAGATCAAATACATCCCGCCGGAACCGGTCAGGTGATACTCGGCGTCATGGGTGTTGGGCGGGCGTTGGGGTGGCGTCTCGTATCCATAGTAATACAGCTTCTGACTCTGGATGAGCGAGAGGTATGCGGAAGCCTGGAGAAAGTTCTCCTGCGCGTCGACAGCCGGAGCGCTGGGAGGACGGGTCCTCGGAGCCGGTCCCTCGCAACGGGCAAGGTAGCCGCCGAAGCCGACGAACGCGGCCGCAGCGATCAGAATCAGGAAGGCATATCGCATGAGGCTGGCCCGGCCCTTCGACACGCTGATATCGTATGTGTTGCGTTTCCGTCCACTCTGCGTGCTACTGGCAAGTGTTGCAAGTGAAGTCGAGGGTGGACGTCCCTGAACCCGAACCCGCCGGGACCGGCTGGATGACGGACACCTGCTTCGTCTGACCGCACTCGAGCGCCTCTGCCGCGCGCCAACTCAGAGTCGTCACATCCCCTGCGGTGACTGAATCCGGCTTGAAGTCGCCCCCCATTCCATTGACCCATCCCCAGGTGGTGTGTGCCCAAGTGACCCTGATATTGATGCGTGCGACCGTGCAACCATCGCAGCCGGCTCCATTCGTGCTGGTCGTCGACCCGGTGTCCACCACGGCGGACCCGTTGCTGCCTTGCACCGGGGTGACGGACATCAGGCAGTCCTGGGTTTGCGAGACCGTATTTCCGAGCCCACAGAGAAAGAAGGGAAGAAGGGGAAGCGCGATACGGTTATGCATCGTCCGAGACTCCATCGGTTGATTACGCGTGTGATGATCGCGGCCCTTTGCCCGCGACGAGCAGGGGATTACCGCCCCCTCGACCACTGTCAAGCACCGAGCTACGATTCCCCCACAGCCCGACCCCAGTCCGGCGCCACTACCGACACCCCGGCCCGACCGAGGTGACCGCCCCATCCAAACAGGACGAGCGCATCGCGAAGATGACCTTCGCGTCCGTCTATCCGCACTACGTGACCAAGGTCGTCAAGAAGGGCCGGACCGAAGAGGAGCTGCAGCAGGTCCTCCGGTGGCTGACCGGGTTCACCAAGGCGCAGATCCGAAAGCACATCACGAAGCTGTCGACCTTCGAGGCGTTCTTCGAGGACGCGAAGCTCAACCCCAACGCGTCCAGCATCCAGGGCGTGATCTGCGGCTACCGCGTCGAGGAGATCGAGAACCCACTGACGCAGAAGGTGCGCTACATGGACAAGCTCGTCGACGAGCTGGCCAAGGGCAAGAAGATGGAGTCGATCCTCCGCTCGTAGCCCGACGCCGGCCGACCCGGCCGCCGAGACCGCGCGCCCACGCGATCACGCCGCGTGGTGCCGCTCCCCTTCGTGGATCAGCCCCTCGCTGCTCGCCACCACCGTCGCCACCGTCGCGTCGCCGGTCACGTTGAGCACCGTGCGGCACATGTCGAGCGGCCGGTCGACCGCCAGGATCAGGCCGATGCCCGCCTCGGGCAGGCCGACCTGCTTGAGCACGATCACCAGCATCACGATCCCGACCCCCGGCACCGCCGCCGTGCCGATCGACGCCAGCGCCGCGGTCAAGACGATCGTCAGCTGCTGGCCGAGGTCGAGCGGCATGCCGAGCGCGTTGGCGATGAACACCGCGGCGACGCCCTGGTAGAGCCCCGTGCCGTCCATGTTGATCGTCGCGCCGAGCGGCAGCACGAAGCTCGACACCTCCTCGTCGACGCCGACGCCCTGCTCGACGCTGCGGATCGTCACCGGCAGCGTCGCCGCGCTCGAGCTCGAGCTGAACGCCAGCAGCTGGGCCGGCACCATCGCCTTCGCGAAGCGCTTCCACGGCACCTTCGTGAACAGCTTGAGCATCACCGTGTAGACCAACAGCCAGTGCGCGATCAGGCCGAGCACGACGGTCGCCATGTAGCCGCCGAGGCTCGCCAGCAGATCGCCGAGCTGCGCCGGGTCCTTGCCGAGGTCGGCGACGACGGTCGCGAGCAGCGCGAACACGCCGATCGGCGCGAGCTTCATGATCAGCTGCACCATCTCGATGATCGCGTCGCTGAGCAGCTGGAACACCTTGACCACGTGCGACGTCTCCGGCACGCGCTGCGACAGCCGCGTCAGCGCGATGCCGAGCACCAGAGCGAAGAACACCACCTGCAGCATCTCGGCGTTGGCCAGCGCCGCGAACGGGTTGGTCGGCACGATGCCGAGCAGCTGCGCGATGATGCTGACCTCGGCGGCCGACCTCGAGCGCGCGCTCGCCTCCTCGCCGTACGCGGTCAGCAGGCTCTCGCGCGTCTCGGGCGCGAGGTTGGTGCCCGGCCCGATCAGGTTGACGACCAACAGCCCGATCGTGATCGCGATCGCCGTCGTCATCAGGTAGAGGGCGATCGACTTGCCGCCGATGCGGCCGAGCTTGGTCGAGTCGTTGAGGCTGGCCACGCCCGCGACGAGCGAGAACAAGACCAGCGGCACCGCGATCATCTTCAGCAGGTTGAGGAACAGCGTGCCGACCGGCGCGATGTAGTCGAGCACGTGCTGCGAGCCGCCCAGCACCGCCGCGACGTAGCCGTAGCCGACGCCGGCGACGAGGCCGATCAGGATCCACCAGTGCATCGCCAGCTTCGGGAACAGCTTGCGGACGGCGCCGGACAGCCGGGCGAACACCAGCGCGAGCAGTCGGATCATCGCCGCACGGTAGCCGCGCGCCGCGCCCGTGTCGTCAGCGGCGTCACCGCCAGCGCGCGGTGAACGTGCCCGGCGCGCGCACGGCCCGCACGCCGAGCGCCGCGCCGGCGCCGTCGCCCGACACAAGCGCCCACAGCGGACCGTCGAGCCGCGGATCGCGCATGGCGCTGACGCGCACGTACGCGTCGGGCAGCTCGCTCCGCGCGATCGCGCGCTCGGGCTCCATCGGCCGGCCCTGCTCGAGCACGCGCCGGTAGAGCACGCGGTGCCGTTCGCCCACCTTGCTGTACAGCGCGATCGCCTGGCGGCCGGGGCCGCGCACCAGCGCGAAGTGCTCGTGCGCGACGTTGCCGACGGCGAGCGGCGGGTCGTCGACGAGCACCTCGGTTCGCCACGGCTCGCCGGGTGCCGCGTGCGCGACGAGCAGCCGCCCCTTGCCGCCGCGGTCGTCCGCGCCGGCCGGGTAGAGCACCGTGCGCTCGCCGAACGGGCCGACCAGCAGCGAGCTGGCGTTGGCGACGCGGAGGCCCGAGTCCGGCCGCACGCTGACCTCGTGCTCCTCGTCCTGCTCGAAGCCGAGGTCGCTGAGCGCGAGGCTCCGGTAGCCGATCATCGAGTGGCTCGGCGACGTGCGGAACGTCGCGTGCGCCCTGCCGTCGTGCACCTGCAGGTTGGTCCAGACGCCGTAGCGGTGCGTGTGCAGCGGCAGCGGGCCCCGCCATTCGCGGCCGTGCGCGCGGCGCACCATCAGGCCGCTGCTCCAGCCGCTCGGCCACGGCGGCTGCTTCGGCTGACGGTGCGTCGTGACGACGACCGCGACGGTGCGGTCGGTGGCGACGCCGAGGTCGGCGACCCCGAACTGGTCCTGCGAGCCGCTGCCGCGCTGCAGCACCTCGGGCTCGCCGACGAAGGTCCCCGCCGCCGCGTCGAAGCGCTGGTAGAGGGCCGACGTGAAGCCGTCGTCGCCGACGCGGCCTGCCCACGCGACGTGCAGCACGTCGGCGGTCGGCTCGCCCTGGATCGCGCCGAACTCGCTCCACGCCGTCGGGGTCGCCGCGACCCGCCGCCAGCTCGCGCCGCCGTCGTCGGAGCGGCACAGCACCAGCGAGCGCGCGCGTTCGACCGTCGAGACCTCGAGCACGAGGCACCAGTGGCGGCCGCCTGCGTCGACGGTCAGCCCGGTCGAGAACGAGCGCATCGCGTAGTGCCTCGCGGTCGGCGAAGGCGCCAGCACGAGCGGCAGCCCGTCCGGCTCGACCGGCGCCTGCGGGGCGGCGGCGCGGTCCGGCCCGCCGCGGTCCGGTGCGGGTGGCCCCGGGTTGGCCGGTCCCTGTCCG
>CALJUJ010000147.1 GCA_937975525.1 uncultured bacterium | reverse complement strand
CCGAACGATCGCAGTTTCCAGGCGTATCAGGATTGTCCCTGGACCGAAGAAGAGGCCGGCGAGACCGCCTACTCCTTCGACTACGATGCGATCGAGATCCTCAACGGCAAGCTGTACTGGGAGGTCCACCACTATCGCGTGCCGGAGCAGCTGCCGCCGGGAAATCTGCCGCCGCCGGAAATGATTCCGCCGACGGGCAGCATCCTCATCGAAGAAGACGGTGACGTCGCCTTCCCTGGCGTCGTCGACGACTGGTTCAACCTGCTGAACCGCGGCGAGCGCACGATCGGTGTCGGCACCGGCGACTCGCACTCCGGTTTCGACGAGGCTGGACAGTTTCGCACCATGATCTACACCGGGGTCGACGACCCCATCGCGATCACCGACCAGATGGTGGTCGACGCCCTGCGCAGCCGCCGGGCCGTCGCGACCAACGGACCTCTGATCGACTTCTGGGTGGAGGATCCGAACGCCGGAGCGATGGGTCAGACGCTGGCGGACGTCGGTGGCGACGGCGAGGTTGCGCTGACCTACCATCTGACGTCGGCGCCGTGGATCAGCGTCAGCCGCATCAACATCTACCGCAACGGCCAGATCGCCTACACCACGGAGATCGACCCCGACCGGGACCTCGCCGCGGACCCGTTCTCGGAGACGGTGCTGCTCGCCCTCGACGAGGACGAGACGGGGGCGGCGCGCGACAGTTGGTTCGTCGTCGAGGCCATCGGCTACCGCTCGATGCACCCGGTGATCCGCGGCCTCGAGCTGCCGCCGCTGTTGCTGACCGACGCGCTGGCGAGCCTCGCCGGACCGCTCGGGCTCGGCGGCGACGAGTTCGGCGATCTGCGCCCGCCCGAGCTCTTCCCGGTAACGGGCTACGCCATCACCAACCCGGTGTGGGTGACGACCGACGGCGGCGCGTTCGAGGCGCCGGGCGTGGTGCCGGTGGAGGTGCAGAACCTACCGGAGAACGACCCGCAGTTTCAGGCGGGGATCTTCGGCGTCAACCAGGTCTCGCCGCGCGAGCGTGAGGCGGTACTGCAATCGCAGCTCGGCCGCATCGACGTCGGCGGTCGGCGCAACGTTCCGTTGTTCTACCCGCTGTCCGAGGACATCACCGACGTGCGCAAGATCATGGCGCGCCTCGGGCACCTCGGTCGCCACGGGCCGCACTGACGAGCGATCCGCGCGCCAGCGCGGCGCTCGCCCGACTCACCAGGGATCGACGCACGGCCGCCGCCCGCCTCCGGGCCGGCGGCCGTGCGCCAGCATCGTCGTGATCCAACGCCGCGAGTCGGCGGGGTCGATGACGTCGTCGATCTCGAAGTGCGACGCCATGTTCACGCCCTTGCCGATGGCATAGGCGTGCGCGACCATCTCGTCGAAGACGCGCTTGCGCTCGGCGGGTTCGTCGATCGCTTCGAGCTCCTTGCGAAAGCCGAGCTTCACGGCGCCTTCGAGGCCCATGCCGCCAAACTCGCCGGTCGGCCAGGCAACCGTGAACGACGAAGCGTGGAAGCTGCCGCCGGCCATCGCTTGTGCGCCGAGGCCGTAGCCTTTGCGCAACACGATCGTGCCCACGGGCACGGAGACGCTGGCGCCGACCACGAACAACCGCGCCGCGTGGCGTACCGTGCCGCTCTTTTCGGCCTCGGGGCCGACCATGATCCCGGGCGTATCGCACAAGAACAGGACCGGCAGCCCGAACGCGTCGCACAACTGCAAGAAGCGGGCGGCCTTGTCGGCGGCGTCGCTGTCGATCGCACCGCCGAGGTGCATTGGATTGTTGGCGATCACGCCGAGCGGGCGACCCTCGACGCGCGCCAGGGCCGTGACCATCCCCGCCGCCCAGCCGCGTCGCAGCTCGAGCACGCTGCCGTGATCGGCCAGTGCCGCGATCACCCGCCGCACGTCGTACACGCGCAGCCGGTTCTCCGGAACGAGATGGCGCAGCAAGCGTTGGTCGTCACACTCACCCGATGGGAGCTCTCCCTGAAAGTAGCCGAGGTAGCGCTTCGCGACGGCTACCGCCTCGGCCTCGTCGGCGACCTCGACATCGACGACGCCATTGCCGACCTGAACGTCGATCGGGCCGATGTCTTCGGGGCGGAAGACGCCCAGCCCACCTCCTTCGATCATCGCCGGACCGCCCATGCCGATGTTCGAGTCGCGCGTCGCGATCACGACGTCGCAGCTGCCGAGCAGGGCGGCGTTGCCGGCGAAGCACCTCCCCGCGTTGATGCCGACGAGCGGAACCTGGCCACTGAGCTCGGCGAACAGACGAAAGGCGAGGCAGTCGAGGCCGGCCACGCCCATCCCGTCCGTGTCCCCGGGCCGACCACCGCCGCCCTCGGTGAGGAAAACGACCGGCAGGCGATGCTCGTGCGCCAGCGCAAACATGCGATCCTTCTTGCGGTGGTTCTGGAGACCCTGGGTGCCGGCGAGGACCATGTAGTCGTACGACAGGACGACGCAGCGCGTATCCAACTCGGGGAACAGGCCGGAGTTCACGGTGCCGACACCGCAGACGAGCCCGTCTGCCGGGGTCCTCGCGATGAGCTCGTCGACCGGACGGCGGCGTCGCTGCGCGGCGATGACGAGCGCGCCGTACTCGACGAACGAGCCTGCGTCGCAGAGGTCGGCGACGTTCTCGCGCGCGGTGCGCTGGCCACGCGCATGGCGCTTGGCGACCGACTCGCCGCGTCGCTCGTCGCTGCCGATCGCATGGCGCTCGATCGCTTCGGCGAGCTCCGGCCGGATGTGCTCGAGGTCGACTGCGTCGACGCTGGCCGACGGACCGCCCTTCGCTCCGGTTGCCGTCAGCTTCAGCAGGGGATGCCCGGCGCGGATGGTGTCGCCGCGGCGGACGCCGATGCCCGAGACAGTGCCGGCGAGCGGGGCCACGACGACATGCTCCATCTTCATTGCCTCGAGGATCAACAGCTCCTGGCCGTGGACGACCTCGGTGCCATCGGCGACGGCGACGTCGACGACCGTGCCCTGCAGGGGTGCCTCGACGACGACGTCCTTGGCGTCGGCTTCGAAGCTCTCGCCCGGGCGCTGTGAGGATCCGAGCGATCGCCTGCCGTGCGCGAGCACGGCGAGGGGATCGCCAGGGTCGACCTGCGCGCCGACGTTGGCGGACGACGCCACCGGCTCGGCGAGCTCGACCCACGCCTCGGCGTGGCGTTCGATCCAACCGACGTCGACGCGATGGGCGACAACGTCGGGGTGAGCGAGCAGCCGCTGGAGGAACGACACGTTCGAGGCGCTGCCCTCGATGCGGACCTCGGCGAGGGCGCGTTGGGCGCGGGCGAGGACGTCGGCGAAGCGCGGCGACGGCGACCAGGCGATTACCTTGGCGATCAGCGAATCGAAGCTCGGGTTGGTCGTGTATCCGGCGTATCCGTAGGTGTCGACGCGAATCCCGGGGCCGCTCGGCATCTCGAAACGGACGAGCGTGCCGCCAGCCGGGTGGGCGCTGCCTTCGCGCGTCATGGACTCGAGATTGATTCGCAGTTGCAGCGCCTGTCCGCGCACGGCGACGACCGCGTCCGGGCCCAGATCGACGTCGGCGAGGAGGTCTCCGGAAGCGAGTCGGAGCTGCACCGCCACCAGGTCGATGCCGGTGACCGCTTCGGTGACGGTGTGCTCGACCTGAAGTCGGGGATTCGCCTCGATGAAGGCGGTCTCGCCGGAGGGCGAGAGCAGGAACTCGAAGGTGACCAGACCGTGCACGCGCAAGCGTTGCGCCATGCGGGTGGCGTGGGCGATGAGCTCGGCGCGCAGCGCCGGCGCGAGCCCCGGGCTCGGCGCCATCTCGACGACCTTCTGGTGGTTGCGTTGCAGCGAGCATTCGCGCTCGCCGAGGTCGCGGACGTCGTTGCCGTCGCCGACGACCTGCACCTCGAGATGCCGTGCGGCCGGCATGGCGCGCTCGAAGTAGATCGCATCGTCGCCGAAGGCGGCGCGGGCTTCCGAGCGTGCACGTGCGATGGCGGCCTCGATCTGCTCGGCCCGTACGATGCGCCGCAGGCCGCGCCCACCGCCGCCGGCGACCGCCTTGACGACGATGCCCGCTTCGCTGCCGTGTTGGGCGAAGAAGGCCTCGGCATCGGCGACCGACGCGTCGCTGCCGAGTGCAGGCAACACCGGCACTCCGCACCGCGAGGCGAGCTCTCGCGCCCGCAGCTTGTCGCCGAGCGCCGCGAGCGTGGCTACGGTCGGACCGACGAAGCGTACCCCAGCCGCTTCGCATGCCGATGCGAAGGCGGCGCTCTCGGCGAGGAAGCCGTAACCCGGGTGCAGAGCGTCGCAGCCCGTCTGCCGGGCGGCCGACAGGATGGCGTCGGTGTCGAGGTAGGCGGCGACCCCGGTGCCGGGCAGCGCGATGGACTCGTCGGCGTGCTGGTGATGGCGGGCCTCCGCGTCGTCGCGCGAGTGCACGGCGACGCACGGAAGGCCGAGATCGCGTGCCGCTCGAGCGATGCGGATCGCGATCTCGCCGCGATTGGCGATCAGGAGCTTGTCGATCGGCATGATGCCGCAGGTTTGCCCCAAACGTCGGGGCGACGACAATCACGCGCGCGCGGCGGCGGGATCACGCCGGCTCGCTGAGCGCGAAGACCTGCATCGGCTCGGTCTGGCCGCGGATCTCCACGGGGCCCACCGACGACAACCCGTCGACGCTCCCGGCGCGGCGTGCGGTCTCCGCGGAGAGGAGAATCGGCCGGCCGATTTCCTTGGTGAGGTTCTCGAGGCGTGCGGCGATGTTGACCGTGTGACCGATCACGGTGAACTCGCGGAGATCGGAAGAGCACACGTCTGAACTCCAGTCAC
>CALJUJ010000146.1 GCA_937975525.1 uncultured bacterium | reverse complement strand
CCGTTCTTGCGGTTCGTCCGGTGCTTGCTCGGTGGATCGGGCACGAGATCCGGGAGCAATAGGCGCGGGTCTCCCGGTGCACAGGTCGGCAACTCGGGGTGAGTCAGCGAGTCGATGTGGCCCGCAGCGGGCGCGCTCAGGGCAAACAGCAGCGCGATGGCTAGCGTCGAAATTCGCACGTTGGTACCTCCGGTTCGCAGAACGGCTCGGCCGAGACTACCACTCGAAAACGACCCGCTCAACGAAGAAAATGTGGCGCCACGTGTCCCCTTCGCGCGCGCAGCTCGAAAGCTCCCTCGAAAGCTCCAAGGATACAGAGACCATACTTCGCGCCGTCTCACCAGCGCAGCAGCCCGCGCCCGTCAGTCCTCGCCCGACGCAGCGTCGCCGTCGGTCTTCGCTGCAGCGGTGCGCTTCGCAGCAGTTTTCTTGCGAGCGGTCTTGGTCGCTCGCTTGCGCGCGGCCTTCTTCTTGGTCGCGGTCTTCTTGCGGCTGGCAGGAGCCTTCTTCTTGCGCGCCGCTCGCTTCGGCGACGCAGCTTCCTCGCCATCGCTCGCAGCGCTGGTGCCGACGGCGGCCGCTTCGGTCGACGCCGCTGGCGCCGCTTCGCTGCCCTCGTCGTCGGGGCGCGCGTCCACCGGATCCGGCGTATCGGTCGCGTCGCGAGGGTCGGGCGCTGCGTCCGTGGCGTAAGGATCGCGTGGCGGATCGACCGCTTCGGCTTCATCGTCAGCGACGACAGCATCAGCCGCCACGTCCACCGGTGCCGCGTTCGCTTCCGCAGCCGACTCTTCCTGCGCATCTTCGTCGACTTCGGCAGCCCGCGCCGCCAGGGCCGCGGCAACGGCATCGGCCAACATCGGGCTCGCCATCGCAATCGACAGCAGTGCTTCGGCGATCGAGTTGGCTGCCTGCACGCCTGTCCCGCGACCTCGGCGGCGACCGCGCCGGCGGCGCGAGCGGCGGCCGTTGCGCTCGCTGCGTTGCTCGTCGGTGCGCTCGCTGCGTTGCTCCTCGCTGCTGCGCGCGCTGCGTTGCTCTTCGGCGCTGGGGGCGGCCGGGGCTTCAGCGGCCGCGACCGCTACCTTGGAAGCTTCCTCGGCTTCCGGCGGGGCCGACTCGGCCTGGGCCGACTGTTGGCGCGATCCGCGCGCGGCCGCACCGCGACCGCCGCCGCGGCCACCGCGCGCCGAAGCGTTGCGGCCACCGCGGCGGCCGGATCCACGCTGTTGCGGCGCGGTGGTGATCCCGCCGAGCCGCAGCGGCTTCTGCTCGAGCTGCTCGCCTTCCGAGCGTAGACGCACTTCCGACTCGAATTGATGCGGCATGAGCTTGCTGTCGAATGCCACCTGGATGCGACACGCGTAGCGGCGCTCGAGTTGGGCGAGATCGTCGCGCTTCTGATTGAGGAGGTAGAGGCCGACGTCGGGCGGAAAGACGGCACGTAGAGCCGCCACGTCGCCCTTGGCGATGCGGTTGTGGATCTTGCGCAGGCCGACCAGCGCCGCCGACTCGGTCGTTCGCACGAGGCCGTAGCCTTCGCACATGGGGCACGCCAGGTACGACGTTGCCGCGGCCGCGGGGCGCAAGCGCTGCCGGGAAACCTCGAGGAGGCCGAACTGGGAAATGCGGCCGACCTCGTGGCGCGCTTTGTCCTCGTGCATCGCCTGGCGCAGCGTGCGCTCCACTTCGGCGATGTGCTGACCGCTGCGCATGTCGATGAAATCGATGACGATGAGCCCCCCGACGTCGCGCAGCCGCAGTTGTCGGGCGATCTCGAGCGCCGCCTCGCGGTTGGTCCGGTAGGCGGTGTCTTCCTGATTGCTGCCGCGCGTCGAACGCCCGGAGTTGACGTCGATGGCCGTCAGCGCCTCGGTACCGTCGATGACGATGCTCCCGCCCGAGCGCAGGTTGACTCGGCGCTTGTAGATCGACTCGATCTGGGTCTCGACGTCGAACTGGGAGAAGATCGGCTTGTCGCCTTCGTACAGACGCAGAACTTCTTCCTTGTCGGGCATGACCTCGCGCAGGAAGTCGCGGGCGCGTTCGTAGACCTCCTCGTTGTCGATCCAGATCTCGTCGACGTCGGGCGTGAAGTAGTCGCGGATGTTGCGCAGCACCAGATCGTGCTCGCGATACACCAGGGCCGGCGCGCGGCGCTGATCGGCGGTGTGCTGGATGCGCTCCCACAGGCGCAGGAGGTAGCTGAGGTCGCGCTGCAGTTCGCGCGCGCCCTGGTCGAAGCCCGCGACCGTACGAACGATGATGCCGAATCCCTCGGGAGCCTCGATCTCTTCGAGAAGCTCGCGGATCCGCTGCCGTTCGTCGCCCTCGATGCGGCGCGAGATGCCCGCGTCGTCGGAGCCGGGCAAGAGCACCAGATAGCGCCCGGGAAGCGAATAGAACGTGCTCAACGTCGGCGGCTTGTTGCCGAACTCCTCCTTGACGATCTGCACGAGCAACTCGTCGCCGGGCTTGAGGATTTCCTGGATGCGCACGGCGCGGCGGCCGTCACCGCCGTCGGTTCGCTCCGGCGGATTCGGCAGATTGCGAAAGCAGATCTCGTCCAGCGGCAAGAAAGCGTCGCGCTCGCCGCCGATGTCGACGAACGCCGCTTCGAGAGCGGGGTGAATGCGGTGGACGACGCCGCGGTAGATGTTGCCTTTGAGGTGCTCACGACTGAACGACTCGATCTCAAAGGCGGTTAGTACGTCCTGCGTGACGATGCCGACGCGGCTTTCCTCCGCGTGCGTCACGTTGATCAACATCAATTTCGACATGAACTCCGATCCTTCCAACCCATCCCAGCCCAACCTCCCGGCGCGATACGGCGCTTTCGTTCATACGGATCCCCATCCGGCTGCGCAACCGACGAGCGCCGGATTGCCCGCGCCTCGAGCTTGCGGTAGCGTCGTTGCCGATATGAGGATCTCGGAACGCCTTGGTGAAGTCAGACCACTGTTTTCGTTCGAATTTTTCCCACCCAAGACGGCCAAAGGCGAAGAGCAGTTGTTTGCTACGATCGATCACCTTCGACCGCTGGAGCCCGGCTTCGTGTCGGTCACGTATGGCGCTGGAGGCAGCACGCGTGCCAAGACCGTCGAGCTCGTCTCCCGCATCAAGCACGAGATCGGCTTGGAATCAATGGCGCACCTGACCTGCGTCGGCGCCGACCGCGAGGAGATCAACGGCGTCCTCCGCCAACTCCACGACGCCGGGATCGACAACGTGTTGGCCCTGCGCGGGGACCCGCCGCGCGGCACCGAGGAGTTTCGTCCGGCGGTGAACGGCTTCGCCTTCGCATCGGAGTTGGTGTCCTTCATTCGCGCCTCGGGGTTCGACTTCTGCGTCGCCGGGGCCGGCTACCCCGAAAAGCACGTCGAGGCGGCCGATCTGGACGCCGACATCCGCTTCCTCCGCCACAAGGTGGACTGCGGCCTGGACCTCGTCATCACGCAGCTCTTCTACGACAACCGCGATTTCGCCGCGTTCGTCGCCCACGCGCGGCGCAGCGGCATCACCGTGCCGATCATCCCGGGCATCATGCCGATCACCGACTTCCGCCAGATCGAGCGCATCAGCGCAATGTGCGGCGCGCGCATCCCAGATAGCCTACGCATGCGACTGGAGCCGGTCCAGGACGATCCCGAAGCCGTGCGCGAGATCGGCGTCGAACACGCCCGTGAGCAATGCCGAGAGCTGCTCGCCATGGGCGCTCCGGGCATCCATTTCTACACGCTCAACCGGTCCATGGCGACGCGAACCATCGTCGAGGAACTGCAAGCGAGTTGAGCCACCGGCACCCGGCGACCCCCATGCCCGTCATCATCACCTTCACTCCGATCCAGGGGCCCGTGCGGACACTCGTCCGTGGCAGCGGCTGCGTGCTGCCGCACCGCTGCGAGGACATTTCGGGAGCGACCCACCGGCAGAAGCTGCCGCTCGGAAGTGTCCGCGGAGTGACTCACCTCGACGCCTTGTGCCTGCATTGCGGCGCCCATTTCGTGTGGGTCGAGGAGCCCGACGACGGTGCCGGCGAGCGGCTCGAATACGGCGCGCGAGAACGGGACGAGACCGGCGGGAGCGAAGCGGAATCGCCGAAAAGCGCTCCGCAGCCAAATTTTGATTGACACGAATCGGAATTCTGAGATAGCTACAACCCACGTTACGGTAGAGAAGAGGAGCTTGAGGCGACGCGCTGGTACGCGGCGTGGCGCTGAACAAGGGGAGGTCTGTATGTTCTTGAAACGCTGGCTCGATAAGGCGCTTCTGCCCGGGGCTCTGGTGGCCATGATCGCGATGATCGCGCTGCCCGCTCTCGGACAGCGCCCGGCGCGGCCCGACAACCCGGCTCTGCGGATCCACAAGCCGCACAAGCCCCACCCCGACGTGAGCAATCCGCCGCGTCCGGAAACGCCCGAAAAGCCGCCGCGCCCGGACAATCCCGGCGTGCCGCCGCAGGACGGTGGTCCTGGCAACGGCAACCCGCCGCAGCCGGACAAGCCCGACCAGCCGGATCAGCCGGCGAAACCCGATCAGCCGGATCAGCCCGCCAAGCCGGACCAGCCGGCGCAGCCCGATCGGCCCGATCGCCCGGACAACCCGGCCCT
>CALJUJ010000145.1 GCA_937975525.1 uncultured bacterium | reverse complement strand
CTGTCGTGCCCGCCGTCTCGGCGGCCGCTACAGCGTGGACCCCGGATTCAGCTCTTCGCCGTCGTCGCCGGGGCGCCGTGCTTCTCGAAGTCGGCGATGAACTTGGGATCCTTGATGCGTCCCTCGCGAATGAACCACGCGAAGGCCTTGGCGATCGCAGCCTTCATCGGCGTGAACTCCACACCCAGCTCTTCGCGCGCCTTGCGGTTGCTGAAGCGGAAGTTCGCGGCGGCGTAGCGCAGCGTTCCTCCGGTCAACGCCGGCTTCTTCTGCTTCTTCCAGGCGCGCCGCTCGAGGAGATCGCCGATCGGAGCGGCCATCTCCATCAGCCGCGGCGGCAGGCCGATCGGACGGGCCGTGCGGCCCAGCGTCTCGGCGACGGTCTGCATGAACGCGCTCAGCTTGATGTTGGCGTTCGTGAGAATGTAGCGCTCGCCGTTCCGCCCCTTCCGCTCGGCGAGCAGGTGACCGCGGGCGACGTCGTCGACGTCGACGACGGACATGTAGTTGTCGGGCACGAAACGCGGGATCGACTTCGCCGCCATCAGCAAGAGCTGCCCGGTCGGCGTCGGGCCGACGTCGCCGGCCCCGTAGGGCATGCCCGGGCAGCAGAAGCTGATGTCGAGACCATTGCGGCAGAACGTCAGCGCCTCCTGCTCGGAGAGCCATTTCGAGCGCGCGTAGTCCATGTTGTTCGACCACGCATTGAACCGGGTCTCTTCGTCGGCCGAACCCTCCGCCGCGAGCCCGAGCGCCACGACCGAAGAGGTGTAGACGACCTTCTCGACGTCGTGGCGCCGCGCCGCCCAGAGGAGATTCAGCGAGCCGATGCAGTTCACCTCGTACATCGTCTCGGGCCGCGGTAGCCAATCCTTGTAGATTGCCGCCAGGTGGAACACCCGCGTGCAGCCGCGGACGGCTGCTTCGAGCGAGTCGGGATCGGTGAGATCGCCGACGACGACTTCGCCGTCCAGCCCGGCGAGGTTGCGGGTATCTTAGACCGGAAGGGCCAGCACCAGAACCTCGCGCCCTTCGGCGAGAAGACAACGCACCACATGGGAGCCGATGAACCCGGCCCCTCCCGTCACCAGGGTCTTGCCCGTGATTGCGGCACCGTCGCTCATCGCAGCTTTCCTTCCGGCCATCGGAACACAACTCTCATCTCGCTCCCTCGCTGTTGGGTTGCCGGCGTGGGTGCCGCCGACGACCGGTCAGACGATCCGACTGTCCTTGTCGCCCCAGTAGCGGTCGCGCAGCAGCCGCTTGTAGAGCTTGCCGGTGGGCAGCCGCGGCAGCTGGGGCTCGAAATCGACCGAGCGCGGGCACTTGTAGGCAGCGAGGCGCTCGCGCGCGAACGCGAGCAACTCGTCGGCCAGAGCCGCATCGCCTGGCACGCCCGGAACCGGCTGCACCACCGCCTTCACTTCTTCGCCGAACTCCGCATGCGGCACCCCGATCACCGCGACATCCTCGACCTTGGGATGGGTGATCAACTCGTTCTCGATCTCCTGCGGGTAGATGTTGACGCCGCCGGAGATGATCATGAACGAGGCGCGGTCGGTGAGGTAGAGATAGCCCTCGTCATCGACGTAGCCGACGTCGCCGAGCGCGGTCCACGTGGGGTGGCGGGGATGCTGCGCGCTACGCGTCTTCTCCGCATCCCGATGGTACGAGAACGTCAGCTGCTCGCGCTCGAAGTACACGAGGCCGGCCTCGCCGGGCTCGAGCTCCGTGCCGTCGTCGTCGCAGATGTGGATCTTCCCCAACACCGCGCGGCCGACGGTTCCCGGATGCGCGAGCCAGTCCTCGGGCCCGACGTACGTCAGGCCGTTCATCTCGGTGCCGCCGTAGTACTCGTGCAGGATCGGCCCCCACCAGGAGAACATCTCTTCCTTCACCTTGCGCGGGCAGGGAGCGGCAGCATGAATCGCGACCTCGTGCTTGGCCAGGTCGAAGCGCTCGCGCGTCTCCCTGGGCAGCTTGAGCATGCGCGTGAACATCGTCGGCACCCACTGGCTGTGCGTGACGGCGAATTTCTCGAGCGCTTCCAGGGCTTCGAGCGCATCGAAGCGGTCCATCAGCACCACCGTGCCGCCGTTGCACTGCACACCCGTCGTGAAGCCGATGGGCGCCGAGTGGTACATCGGCGCCGGCGACAGGTAGACCGAGTCGGCGCCGATCCGGAACAGGTGCTTCACCGTGGCGCCCAACAGCAGTCCATCCGCCACCGGCCTTCCGGAGAGCGGCCGCGCAACCCCCTTCGGCCGCCCCGTGGTCCCGGAGCTGTACAGCATCAGCTCGCCCATGGGTTCCTGCGCGAGCGGCGTCGCCGGCTGGGTCGCGATCGCCCGCTCGTAGCTCTCGAACGGCTCGGGGACGCCGGCGTCCGGAGCGTCCACCAGCAGGAAACGCCGGCAGGCCGGCGCCCGCGCCGCGACCTCCGCCGCGGCGCCTCCCACGACGGGCGAGGATACCAGCACCTGCGCACCACAGTCGTCGACGATGTACGCCGCTTCCGGTCCGGTCAGATGGCGGTTGACGGTCGTGAGATAGAGCCCGGATCGGAACGCGGCCCAGGCGATCTCGAAGTAGCGGAGGTGGTTCTCCAGAAACACCGCGAGGTGGTCTCCCGGCCGCAGTCCGTCCGCGTAGAGGAGCTGGGCGAGTTGGTTGGAGCGGGCATCGAGCTACGCGTAGGTCACCGTCTCGCCGCTGCGTACGTGGATGGCGGCGGGCTTGTGCGGCGTGTTCAGGGCGTGCAGTCCTGGATACATTCGCGCTCCCCTGTCTCACGAGGACGAGATCGACGCGACGGACGGGAGGCGCCGGCAGCCGAACGTCCGACGCGGGTTCGCCCGCCCTTCCGCCGCGACCATGCGCAATCTAGTATCATGGTTGATCGTCGATGGCGACACGCGCCGCGGGCGCCCGTGCCCGAAGCCGACGGCGTCTCCTCTCCGGGGAAACGGACCTCGTGCGACCTCGTCGCCGCGCTTGGCGGCCGGTCTTCGCATGGCTTCGTTGACAGGCGGGCAAACCGTATCCTAGGAGCCCCTTTCGGGAATCGACCCGGAACGGGCCACACCGACCCATCGACCGACAAGGAGCTTCCGATGCCGAACGCATTCATCATCGACGCCTGCCGCACCCCTCGCGGCATAGGAAAGCGGGAGAAGGGCGCCCTCGCGCATCTCCATCCGCAGCACCTCGGCGCGACCGTGCTCCGCGCGCTTCGGGAGCGCAACGGGATCGAGACCGCCGACGTCGACGACGTCGTCTGGGGAACGAGCTCCCAGGTGTGCGAGCAATCGGGCGACCTCGGCCGCATGTCGGCTCTCGACGCCGGCTACGACATCAAGGCCAGCGGCGTCACCCTCGACCGCTTCTGCGGCTCGGGGATCACCAGTGCCAACATCGCCGCCAACGCGATCATGGCGGGCATGGAGGACCTCGTGATCGCCGGCGGCACCGAGATGATGTCGCTCCCCAAGAAGGGCTTGCTGCCGATGGGCGCCGGCAACCGACACCTCCAGGAGCTGCACCCGCAGCCGCACCAGGGCGTGTGCGCCGACGCGATCGCCACCCTCGAAGACATCCCACGAGAAGCCCTCGACGCGCTTGCCGCGGAGTCGCAGCGCCGCGCGGCGGCCGCCATCGCCGAAGGCCGCTTCGCGAAGTCGCTGATCCCCGTACACAACTTGGACGGATCGGTCGCCCTCGACCGGGAGGAATTTCCCCGCCCGGGAACGACCGTGGAGTCGCTGGGCAAGCTGCCGCCCAGCTTCCAGGCGGTCGCCGCCTATCGCCACGAGAGCTTCCCCACCTTCCGCGAGCTGGTGAACCAGAAGTTCCCTGACCTCGAGATCCGCCACGTGCACCACGCCGGCAACTCGTCGGGCGTAGTCGACGGCTCGGCCGCGATCCTGATGGCCAGCGAGACGTACGCCCGAGAGCACGGCCTGCGGCCGCGCGCTCGCATCGTCGCCACCGCCAACATGGGCGACTGCCCGACGCTGATGCTCAACGCGCCGGTGCCGGCGACCCGCAAGGTTCTCGAACGCGCCGGCATGACGCTCGCCGACATCGACCTCTTCGAAATCAATGAAGCGTTCGCGGTCGTCGCCGAGAAGTACCAGCGCGATCTCGAGCTCGACCGCGACAAGGTCAACGTCAACGGCGGCGCGATGGCGCTCGGTCACCCGATCGGCGCGACTGGCTCCATCCTGATCGGCACCGTCCTCGACGAGCTCGAGCGTCGCGACGCGACGACGGCGCTCGTGACGATGTGCGCGGGCGGCGGCATGGCGCCCGCGATCATCATCGAGCGCGTGTAGGCGGAGCGGCGCCATCGACTGTACGGGGCGCCGCGAGCCACGCAGACATCCATCTGGCAGCGTGCGCAACCGCTCGGGGACGACCGCGGCCGGCGTCGAGCGTCAGGCGGGCCGCCGCTGGTTGAGCGCCGCCGTATTGC
>CALJUJ010000144.1 GCA_937975525.1 uncultured bacterium | reverse complement strand
GACGGGACCGCTGGTGGGCACGGTGCGAACGGTCGGCAAGGTCGACTACGACGAGACGCGCCTGCACGACGTCAACCTCAAGGTCGCAGGCTGGATCGAAGAGCTACACGTCGACTTCCTCGGCGCCAACGTCGAGAAGGGCCAGGCGCTATTCGAGCTCTACGCCCCCGAACTGTTCTCGGCGCAGCAAGACTACGTGCTTGCGCTCCAGCAACAGCAGCTTCCGGGGGTCGTGCATGTTCCTCGTGTCGCGGAGGACGCGGTGTCCGGACTGCAGGCGACTCGTACGCGGCTGACATACTTCGGCATCGACGACGAGCAGATCGAGGCACTCGCCAAGACAAGGCAGCCGCGGAAGACGATGACGATCAAGAGCCCGATCTCCGGCACCGTCATCCGGAAGATGGCGGTCGCCGGCATGCGGGTCGATCCGGGCATGCAGATGTACCGGATCGCCGACCTCACCAAGGTATGGGTGACGGTCACTGTCTACGAGTACCAGCTGCCGTTCGTCGAGCTGGGTCAGGAAGCAACCATGACCCTCTCGTACATCCCGGGAGAGGAGTTCCCAGGACGCGTCACCTACGTCTATCCGTGGACCGACGAGAAGACTCGCGAGGTGAATGTCCGCCTCGAGTTCGACAACGACAGCGGCCTGCTCAAGCCTGGCATGTTCGCCAATGTGCAACTCCGGCGGACGCTGGCTGCCGAGCGGACACTGGTCAGCCGATCGGCGGTCATCGACACCGGCGAACGTCAGGTCGCCTTCGTGAGTCTCGGAGGTGGACGGTTCGAACCGCGCTCGTTGCGTCTGGGCATCGAGACCGATGGCGGAAAGGTCGAGGTCGTCGATGGCCTGAAGCCTGGCGAACGAGTCGTCACCAGCGCTCAGTTCCTGCTCGACAGCGAGAGCAAGATCCGTGAGGGCCTGCTGCGAATGATCCGCGGCGACCTGGTCGGCAGCGAGCAGGAGAGTGTCGCAGGGCCGGAACTCGACGCGCTGCCGCCGGATCTCGCCGCGGCCGTCGGGCGAACTCTCAGCGCATACCTGCAGATCGGCAGCCAACTCGCGAGCGACACGACGACGGGAATCGGAGAACAAGCGCGTTCGCTTGCTCAGGGCGTTGATGCGATGCTCGCGGTCGCCATTCCAGGTCACGACCACGTCGGGCACCGGCACGACGAGGCGGCGACGATCCGGTCGAAGGCGCTGGAACTCGCCGGGCTTGCTGACCTCGCGGCGGCGCGGTTGGCCTTCTACGACCTGAGCATCGCTTTCGGGAAGCTGCTCCGGGCGACCGGTGTCCCCTCGACCCACGAGCAAGCGGTCGAGGAATTGCATTGCCCGATGTTCCGCGAAGATCAAGGCGGTGCGATCTGGCTGCAGGAAGCGGGGGCAGTTCGCAATCCGTACTTCGGCAGCAAGATGCTGAGTTGCTTCGATCGCCGTTCTGGGCTGCCGCATGCCGAAGCCGGCTCCGCCCGTGGCGAAACAGCAGCCGTAGACAATGCCGTCGACGCCATCGTCGCCAGCTATCTGGGGGCCGCGGATGCTCTAGCTCAGGACAGGACCGATGGACTTCCGGAAGCGTGGGGAGAGCTGCGGAAGAGTACTCAGGTTCTCGCGGGAGCAGCCCAGGGCAAGACAGCCGAACTGGCGAAGCGACTGGCTGCAGCGGTGCCCGCCGACAACCTCGACTTGGCCGCCACACGGGAGGCGTTCCAGAACTTGTCGAACGCGGTCATCGATCTCTTGCGGGTGGCCCCGGCAGGCCGTGCCCTCGAGCGTGCCTTCTGTCCGATGGTCGAGGCCTCGTGGTTGCAGTCCGACAAGCAGCTCCGCAACCCCTACATGGGCGCCGAGATGCTCGAGTGCGGTAGCGTCAAGGAGACCCTGCCTGCGCGGAAGGTCGGCGAACGTGACGCCGGAGGACGTGGCCGATGATCGCTCGGCTGATCGAACTCTGCATCCGCAACCGCGCGATGGTGCTGCTGCTCACGGCATTCATCGTCCTCGCCGGCGTCTTCGCAGTCCGCAACATCAAGGTCGATGCGATTCCGGACCTGTCCGACGTCCAAGTCGTGATCCGCACGGAGTATCCGGGCCAGGCTCCGCAGATCGTCGAGGACCAGGTCACGTACCCGCTGACGACGACGATGCTGGCCGTGCCGTATGCCAAAGTCGTACGCGGCTACTCGATGTTCGGAACGAGCTTCGTCTACGTCATCTTCGAGGACGGCACCGATCTCTATTGGGCGCGCAGTCGTGTGCTGGAGCAGCTCAGCTTCGTGGCCGGCAAGCTTCCCAGTGGCGTCAGCCCCCAACTGGGCCCGGATGCCACGGGTGTGGGGTGGGTCTACGAGTACGTGCTGACGACGGGGCCATACTGCCCGAAGCACCCGAACGGCGGTTACCACGATCACGAGACCGACCAATGGTACACCGAAGCCCAGCTCGCGGATCTGGAACCAGGGGTCCGTGCGCGCCTGGTTCATCACCGCATCTTCGAGTCGCGCAAGGTCGCCTTCTATGACGAGGCCGAGAACCGTCGCTACGACGATCTCGCCCAGGCTCCGGAAAGGGTGAGGAAGCGCCTGCGCGAGGTCGAGCTCGTGCGAGGCTACGACCGTTGCCCGATCGATGGAGGGCCGCTTCTGCAGCCCCAAATCGACCTGGCGCAATTGAGGAGCCTGCAGGACTGGTATCTGCGCTACGAGCTGACGGCCCTCGAGGGCGTCAGCGAGATCGCCGCCATCGGCGGTTTCGTCAAGCAGTACCAGGTCGTCGTCGACCCAGTGAAGCTGCTGGGGCTCGGTATCCCCCTGTCCCGAGTCAAGCAGGCCGTACAGCGCTCGAACGTCGACGTGGGCGGCCGCCTGATCGAGATCAGCGAGACCGAGTTCATGGTCCGGGGAATCGGCTACCTGGGCAGCCTGAGCGACGCGGAGATCGCCGCCGCAAGCAAGGCCGGCACCTCGCTCGACGGGTTGCGCAGCACGAGGGCTCTCGCCGAACTCAGCAAGATCGCTCTTGCCGTGGGAACCGGGGGTGCACCCGTCTACTTGCGCGATGTGGCAGAGATCCGACTCGGCCCCGACATTCGTCGTGGCGTGGCGGAGTGGAATGGCGGTGGCGAGGCCGTCGGTGGCGTCGTCGTGATGCGTTTCGGCGAGAACGCGAGCCGGACCATCGATCGGGTGCGCACACGGTTGCGCGAACTCGAGCGTGGTCTGCCTCCAGGCGTCGCAATCGAGACCGCGTACGACCGGAGCGACCTGATCGACCGCTCGGTGCACACGCTCACCGGCACGCTGATCGAGGAGATCCTCGTCGTGTCGCTGGTGTGCATCCTGTTCCTCCTGCATGCGCGCAGTGCTCTGGTGGCGGTGTTCGTGCTGCCGACCGGTGTGCTGGCGAGCCTTGCAGTGATGTACATGCTCGGGCTCAACGCGAACATCATGAGCCTCGGCGGCATCGCGATCGCGATCGGCGTCATGGTCGACAGCTCGATCATCATGGTCGAGAATGCCCACAAGCACTTCGAACGAGACAAGCATCGGGTCGCGAACGGAGCGAGCCCGACGTCGCGCGCCAAGCTGATCGGCGAAGCGGCGGCGGAGGTCGGCCCGAGCCTATTCTTCAGCCTGCTGATCATCACCGTCAGTTTCCTTCCGGTATTCGCACTCGGCGAACAGTCTGGGCGGTTGTTCAAGCCGCTGGCCTATACCAAGACGTTCGCCATGGCCGCGGCGGCGGTGCTAGCGGTCACCATCATCCCGGTGCTGATGGTCTATTTCATCAGCGAGCGCGTGCTGCCGAGCCGCTTGTCCAGGTGGGGTCGCTGGACCGCATACGCTGCCGTCATCGGCGCTCCAGCCGCGCTGCTGGCCACCGTGCCATTGGCGAGCTTCGCGCCGTGGCGTGGCTGGCTTGCCATCGGCTGGGTCGTCCTGAGTGCACTCGTTGTGTTGCCGCAGCGAATCCTGTCGGAGGAACGGAATCCGATCAGCCGCGCGTTGGAGCGCCTCTACGACCCGCTGTTTGCATTCGTCATGCAGTTCCGCTGGCTCGTCCTGAGCGCTGCAGTGGCAATCGTCGCGCTGACTGCATGGCCCCTGAGCAAGCTCGGCTCGGAGTTCATGCCACCCCTCGAGGAAGGCGACCTCCTGTACATGCCGACGACGGATCCCGGCATCAGCGTGAACAAGGCGCGCGAGCTTCTGCAACAGACGGACGCACTGATCTCGAGGTTTCCAGAGGTCGAGAGCGTGTTGGGGAAGCTCGGTCGTGCCGACACAGCTACGGACCCAGCACCTCCGAGCATGCTGGAGACGACGATCACGCTTCGGCGCGACAAGAGCCTCTGGCGGCAGAAGCCCGTCGCCCGGTTCTTCTCGGACTGGCCAGACTGGCTGCGCGAGCCCCTGCACAACGTGTGGCCGGAGACCGTTCCGATCACCGTGCAGGACCTGGTGTACGGATATGAATGGCCGGGGGGCACGCGGGTGCCCGGAATGAACGAAGTCATCCAGATCCCGGGGCTGACCAATGCCTGGACGATGCCGATCCGCACCCGCATCGACATGCTGTCCACCGGCATCCGGACCCCAGTGGGCATCAAGGTCATGGGGCCCGACCTGTCGACGCTTGCCCACCTCGCGGAGCAGATCGCGCAGACGGTCAAGACGGCGCCGGGAACGGGTGCGTACACAACCAGTGCGTTCCCCGAGAAGTCGGTCGGCGGCAGCTACCTCGACGTGCGCGTCGACCGCGACGAGATCGCAAGGCTCGGGCTCCTGGTCGGGGACGTGCAAGACGTGATCATGAGCGCGCTCGGCGGAATGAACGTCAGCTCGACGGTCGAGGGGCTCGAACGCTATCCGGTCAACGTCCGCTACCCGCACGAACTGCGCGACAACCTGCCGGCGTTGCGGCAGACGCTCGTTCCGACACCGGCTGGTGCACAGGTGCCCTTGCGCCAACTGGCGACGTTCGAGGTGCACAAGGGCCCGCCGATGGTGAAGAGCGAGAACGCCCGGCTCACGAGCTGGGTGTACGTGGACATCACGGGCATAGATGTTGGGACCTACGTGAAGAACGCGCAGGCGGCGGTCGCTCGCGACGTTGTCCTGCCGGCAGGCTACACCGTCGTCTGGTCCGGCCAGTTCGAGTACATGCAGGAGGCGAACCGACGCCTCAGCCTCGTCATCCCGATCGCGGCGGTGCTGATCATTCTACTGCTCTACATGGCGACGCATTCGTGGCTGCGCGTCGGCATCGTGCTGCTCGCCGTTCCGTTCAGCCTGGTCGGTGCGGTCTGGCTACTCTGGTTCCTCGACTACAACCTGTCGCTTGCCGTCTGGGTCGGGATCATCGCTCTCGCTGGTCTGGACGCGGAGACTGGCCTCGTGATGCTGCTGTATCTCGACAACAGCTTCGAGCGATTCCGGGCCGAAGGTCGCATGCGGAATGCCAACGACCTCTGGTTCGCAATCCATGACGGTGCCGTGAAACGCATCCGCCCCAAGACGATGACCGTGATGACGACGTTCATCGGCCTGGTGCCGCTCTTGTGGGCGAGTGGTGCCGGAGCCGACACCATGCGGCGACTTGCGGCGCCGATGATCGGGGGGCTGGCGACGAGCTTCGTCATGGAGCTCCTGATCTATCCCGTGATCTTCTTCCAGGCCAAACGCATCGCGATGGCCGGGGAGTGGCGATCCGCCGCACTGCCGACGGCCGTGCCGGAGTCCAACGGAGGATTGTCGTGAGGTGTGCGTTCCGTTCCTGCCAAGGAGTCGTGCCATGAGTCAGCTGTTTCCAGCGATGTTCACGCTGCCGAACCTCCACCCGCTGTTCGTGCACTTCCCGATCGCCTTCTGGCTTCTGGCCTTGGTGCTCGCCTGCGTTGGCGTGTGGCGTGCACAGTCGAGTTCCTTCCGATTCGCCGGCTGGTTGCTGCATGCCGGCACGATGAGTGGTGCCGTTGCGGTCGTCTCGGGCTACCTGGCCGCAGCGCCGATGGATCACGAAGCACCTGGCCACGAGATCGTGCACGTGCATCGCAACCTCATGCTTGCCGCCGCGGCTGCGTCGTTGGTCGCTTCCGTCGCGTGGCTTGTCCTGCGGAAGAACGCGTGCGTCCGGAACAGGCTCGTGCAGCTCGGGTGTGTCGGTGCGGTGGTAGCGCTCGCGTCTCTCGGCGCGGACCGCGGCGCGTTGCTCGTCTACCGTCATGGTGTCGGCGTCAGCGCAGAGCCGAGCGATTCCGCAGCGGAGCATGGCCACGACGGCTCCCACGAGCATGAGCACCGGTGATGCCAATGGTCAGCCTGCATTCCTCTCGTTCCCAATCCCGAGCTCTCTTCCAGCGGCGGCACGTTGCCGCGCCGGGGAGAGCACCTACGTTCGCAAGTGAGGTTCCGAAGATGACTGCTACGCGTCTCTCCGTGATGACTGCTGTGTTGGCCGGGCTGCTGAGCACCGGCTCCGTGCTCGCCCAGCATGAAGGCCACGAAGGCCACGCCGGACACGATCAGGCCCCGGCGGCAAAGACGCCTGCTCGGGTCGGCGATGCCTACCCGTTCGCGACATGCCCGATCTCCGGCAAGCAGCTGGGGACGATGGGCGACCCGGTGGTCAAGGTCTATGAGGGCCGTGAAGTCCGCTACTGCTGCGGCGGCTGCCCGAAGAAGTTCGAGAAAGACCTCCAGCAGAGCCTCGCCAAGCTCGACGCGAAGATCGCTGCCGACCAGGGGCCGATCTACCCTCTGAAGACGTCGCTCGTCACCGGCAAGGACCTGCCGGAGAAGCCTCTCGAGTTCGTGTACGGCAACCGACTCATCCGGCTTGGCGCAGAGCAGGAACGCGCCGAGTTCGCCAAGGCTCCGGCGAAGTACCTCGCCACGCTCGACCAGGCCGTCGTCGGGGCGCAGGGCAAAGGCTACCCACTGAAGGAGTGTCCGGTGAGTGGTGAGAAGTATGGTGGCGACATGGGCGACCCGATTGACCTCGTCGTAGCGGGGCGGCTCGTGCGCGTGTGCTGCAAGGACTGCAAGAAGGACGTCGAGAAGGACCCGGCGAAGTTCATCGGGCTGGTCGACGCGGCCCGGAAGGGTGAGAAGCCTGCGACGCACGAGGGCCACGAACAGCACAAGGGGCAGGAGGGCCACGGTGGCAAGGACGCCGGCCACGGACACGAGTGATCGCCGGCAGCGTTTCGATGAAGCCAGCCAAATCCCAGAGCCATGCCACGCCGCCGGCACGGTGCCGGCGGTGCGGTTCGCCCGGCCGCCATGGATGGCGGGCGACGGTGACGAAGGTGCTGTGGCTCCTGATCGTTCTCGGAGTTGTCGTTCTCGCAGCCGGGGCGTGACGGACCCGCAAGGCGACTGCCAATCGCGACAGGATGGAACGGGGGTCTTCTGGTCATGCGTCGATCTCGCATGTTACAACGAGGTGTGGGGTATCTTCGTCGCGGGCGGGCCCCGGAAGGGGACTGCCAGTGGCTACGGTATGGGACGGGGGGCTTCTGCTCATGCGTCGATCTCGCATGCCGAGATTGCTCTTGGGCCTGCAAGGCGGAGAGGCGAAGGGCGTGCCGCAGCGACCCGATCCTCGGGACAGTTGTGGACCACGGTTTGCTCTGCGTTCGGCATGACGATCAAACGGCAGATGCTGCAACCCGAGGCGGCAGCACGCGAGCCCTGCAACCGGTGCGGCCGTTGTCGGAGGCCAGTAGGGCAGATCCTGGTTTCGTGGCGGCAGAGTCTTCAGGAACTGGCTGGTCCAGGAGACTCACAGACGTTCCGCCCCGATCACCCGCGCCGGTCAGACTGCCCTCGGGGCGCCAGGTGTCGAACAGGGCGATCCAACGATCGGAGCGAGTCTCACCCAACGCAACTTCGGACTCCACGGCCCCTCGACGGGTCTGCAACGATGTTCTTGATGTGCCATGGAGCCTCACGCTCTGGAAATGCATGGAGGTGCTAGGGACATGAGCAACGTGCCCCAGGATCCGGTCTGCGGGATGCCGGTCACGCGCATCGACCCGCCTTCTGAGAACTACCGGGATCGGGTCTTCTGGTTCTGCTCCGAGGTATGCGCCGGACTGTTCCGAGCCGGCCCCGCACCCAACACCCCAATCTAATCCGATGCCCTACCCGAC
>CALJUJ010000143.1 GCA_937975525.1 uncultured bacterium | reverse complement strand
AAGTCGAACTTGATCAGCCCGATCTTCTCGACGTCTCCGTAGCTGAACTGGGTCATCACCGCGCCGTCCTTGTCGACGAACAACGGCAGACTCTCGATCAGCGGCCGTTCGGCGATGACCACGCCGGCGGCGTGCTTGGAGCAGTGGCGCAGCAGGCCCTCGAGCCGCAGCGCGAAGCTGAACAGCTGCTCCTCCTGCTCGCCCTTGCGGCGGATCTCCTGCAGGCGCGGCTCCTTCTCGAGCGCGATCTCGAGCGGCACGTCCTTGCCCTGCTGTGCCGCCGGATACACCTTGGCGATGCGGTCCGTGTCCTGGTAGGGAAACTCCAGCACGCGCCCGACGTCCTTGATCGCCGCCTTCCCCTTGAGGGTTCCGAAGGTGATGATCTGGGCGACGCACTCCTCCCCGTACTTCTCGCGGACGTATTGGATGACCTCGTCGCGCCGCTCGTAGCAGAAGTCCATGTCGATGTCGGGCATCGACACGCGCTCGGGATTGAGAAAGCGCTCGAACAGCAGGTTGTACGGCAGCGGGTCGAGATCGGTGATTCCCAAGGCGTACGCGACCAGGCTGCCGGCCGCGGAGCCCCGTCCGGGTCCCACCGGGATGCCGCGGCTGCGCGCGAAGCGCGTGAAGTCCGCGACCACCAGGAAATAGCCCGGGAACTTCATTTCCTCGATGACGGCGAGCTCGCGCTCGAGACGCTCGTGGTACGACCTTTCCTTTTCCTCGCTCCAACCCTCCGTGGCCCGCATCCCCGCAAGCCTCTGCTCGAGGCCGGCGCGGGTTTCGGCGACGAAGTGCTCCTGCAGAGTGCGCCCGCGAGGCGGCGCGTAGACGGGGAACTGGTAGCGACCGAACTCGAGATCCAGATCGCAGCGGGCGGCGACGTCGAGCGTGTTGGCGATCGCTTCGGGGACCTCGGGGAAGGCCGCGCGCATCTCGTCCCCGTCCTTGACGAAGAGCTGGTCGGTGCCGAACTTGAAGCGCTTCTCGTCCGACAACGTCTTGCCGGTCTGGATGCACAGCAGAACCTCGTGCGCCTTGGCGTCTTCCTTCTCGAGATAGTGACAGTCGTTGGTCGCCACCAGCGGCAGGCTCAGCTCGCGCGCCAGGCGGACCAGCTCGACGTTGGCGACGTTCTGCTCGTCGATGTGGTTGTCCTGGATCTCGACGTAGTACCGACCGTCGAAGAGGCGCCGGTAGTCCTCCATCACCGTGCGAGCGCCGCCGAGATCGCCGCGGGCGATGTTGCGATTGACCTCGCTCGCGAGGCAACCCGACAGCGCGATCAAGCCGCCGTTGAGCTCCTCGAGAAGCTGCTTGTCGATGCGTGGCTTGTAGTAGAAGCCTTCCTTGTAGCTGAGTGTCACCAACCGACAGAGGTTCTGGTACCCCAGGCGATTCATGGCCAGCAGGATCAGGTGGTAGTTGCCGCCGGCCTCGAAGTCGTCGATGCGACCGCCGCGGTCGAAGCGGCTCTTCGGCGCCACGTAGACCTCGCAACCGACGATCGGCTTGATGCCCGCCTTGCTCGCCTTCTGGAAGAACTCGACCGCCCCGAACATGTTGCCGTGATCGGTCATCGCGATCGCCGGCATGCTCGCCGACTTCGCCTTGGCGATCAGCGGATCGATCTTGTTGGCGCCGTCGAGCAGCGAATACTGCGTATGAACGTGCAGGTGGACGAAGCTCATGAGCGGCTCCCGGTGCGCCCGCCGTTCACCGCGGTCGATGCTCGCAACGACGCGGCTTGCGCTGACTCCGGCACGTCGATCCGCACGTGGCCCATCTTCCGCTCCTCCCAGCTCGGTTGCTCGGTCCTCTCGCGCGCGACCCCGGCGGCGCTCACTCCCACTCGATCGTCGCCGGCGGCTTCGACGATATGTCGTAGACGACGCGATTCACGCCGCTCACCTCGTTGATCAAGCGCGACGAGAGCCGGGCCAGGACGTCCGCCGGCAAGCGCGCCCAGTCGGCGGTCATGCCGTCGACGCTCTCGACCGCGCGGATCGCGAGC
>CALJUJ010000142.1 GCA_937975525.1 uncultured bacterium | reverse complement strand
CGCACGAGCTCGAAGGTGCTGCACGCATCGTCGACGGCGGCGGTGCTCAACGACGTGCAGGGGCTTCTGCGCAAGTACGTGCAGATGCTCGGCGGCCACCCGGTGTCGATTCGCTCGGCTTTGTCTGGTCAGCTGCGCTCCGAGCTCGAAGAGTTCCCGCACGAGGACGAGATCGCGCTGCCGCTGAAGATCGACCGCTTCGACACCCACGAGGACAACTGCCGGCTCTACCGCTTGCTCGCGGCGCAACTCGCCGGGCGACGCATGGCAGGGACCTACGCTGCGCGTGCGCCCGCGGCTGCGGACCAGTCGCTCTACGCGTACCTGACCGACCCCGACAAGCCCGCGCTGCTCGAAGAGCTGTTTCTCGTTGCCGAGGGCTACCGTGTCGCCTGCCGCCTGGCGCGTCGGTACGCCGGGCTGGCCCGCGAGCAGCGCGAGATCGGCAACCTCCTGATCGACCGTGTCGACCCGAAGTATGCGCCACCACAAGGCGCCGCCCTCGACGCGGTGTTCGCCTGGCTCTTGTGCCAGCGTTCGCTCGACGTCCTGCCGATCTGGCTGCGCGCCTTTGCGCTGCTCATCGGACCCGCGACCGCGCCGCTGGCGCTCGACACCGCGAGCGTCGACGATTCGCTGACGATCGCCCAGGAGCTCACCGAGCAGCTCGCGGCCGAGGGCGAGCGACGCGGCGAGGCGACGCCGAGCGAGCTCGCCTTCGAGCGCATGACGAGCGAGGCGGTCTACGACATGTTCGTCGACGACGACGGACCGACGACCTCGGGCGACGGCCCCGAGATCGATGCCGCGCCACCGGCGAGCGAGGACTCCGACGCCGACCCGAAGCCGCTCGATCGCGAGCTCGAGCTCGAGGACGAGTCGGAAGACGGCAGCGGCTCGACGCCGATGTCGGCCGAAGAGCTCGAGCGCCTGCTCGAAGCCGGAGCCGACCTACGCCTGAAGCAGGCGCGCGGCAACGATACCGAGGGTCTCGGACTGTACATCAGCGATCTCGTCGGCAAGGTGCCGCAGGAGCAGCTCGACGAGATCCAGCGCGTCCTCGGCGAGAGCAAGCGGCCCGACAAGGCGGCGCCGCGGCGTTGGCTGGAACGGCGCGCCGAGGGTGCGACCTTCTACTACGACGAGTGGGATCATCACATCCAGGATTATCGCGAGCGCTGGTGCCGGCTCATGGAGATTCCCGTCGACAGCGATTCCGGCGAGTTCTTCAACCAGACATTGCTCGACTACTCCGACCTGATCCCCGACGTGCGCCGCCAGTTCCAGCGGATCCGCCCCGAAATGTACCGCATGGTGCGCGGTCTCGAGCACGGCGAGGATTTCGACCTGAACGCCGTCGTCGATGCGCGCGTCGACCGGCGTGCCCGCCAGTCACCTTCGAGCCGACTCTACGTCGCCCGCCAGCGCGAGGAGCGCGACGTCGCCACCCTCTTCCTCATCGACCTGAGCGCCTCGACCGACGAACCCTTCGAGACCCCGCCGCCGGACGTCGCGCCGCCCGAAGGGACGCTCGACGCGTTCCGCAACGCGACGGCGCCGGCACGCCGCGCCCAGCGCCAGCGGCGAATCATCGACGTCACCAAGGAAGCGCTGGTCATCATGGCCGAGGCGATCGAGGAGATCGGCGACGCCTACGCGATCTACGGCTTCTCCGGGCACGGCCGCAAGAACGTCGAGTTCTACATGGTCAAAGGCTTCAACGAGCCTCTCAGCACCGGAGTCAAAGGGAGGATCGGCGCGCTCGAGCCGAAGCGGAGCACGCGCATGGGCACCGCCCTGCGGCACTCCGTCGAGAAGATGGCCGCGGTCAGCGCCCGCTCGCGGCACATCATCCTGCTGAGCGACGGCTTCCCGCAAGACTTCGACTACGGGCAGGATCGTCGCAGCAACGTGTACGGCCTGCGCGACACCGCCATCGCGTTGCGCGAGGCCGAGGCGGCGGGGATCGTCCCGTTCTGCCTCACGGTCGACAAGGCCGGCCACGACTATCTACGCGAGATGTGCGACGAATCGCGCTACATGGTGATCGACGACATCGGATCGCTGCCGCGCGAGCTGCCGAAGGTCTACCAGCGCGTCGTCACGACGTGACGACCGCCGGCGCCACCGCCACCGGTTCGCAGTCGACGGTCACGTCCATCGTGTGCTCGCCACCGCCGATCGTCACGCCGCGCAACGGCGCCACGTCGCCGTAGTCGCGCCCCCAACCGACGGTGACGTGCTCTTCACCGACCATGACGTCGTTGGTCGGGTCGAAGTCGACCCACCCCGCTCCCAGCGCGTAGACCGAGACCCAGGCGTGCGACTCGTCGGCGCCCACCCAGGGCGGGCGCGGCGCGCCGCGTCGGGTGTGGAGGTAGCCGCTGACGTAGCGCGCCGGCAGCCCGAGCGAGCGCAGGCAGCCGACCATCACGTGCGCGAAGTCCTGACAGACCCCATGGCGCCGCGCGAAAGCTTCGGCCACCGGGGTCGCGACGTCGGTCGCGCCGCGCTCGTAGACGAAGTCGTCGTGGATCCGGTGGGTCAGCTCCCGCGCCGCCTCGAGCAGCGGGCGCCCCGCGGGAAACGAGCCTCGCGCGTAGGCGGCGAGCGCTTCACTGCGCTGCACCCGCGGCGACGAGAACACGAACTGGTAAGCCTCGAGGCAAGCCGCGCGACGGTCGTTGCGCACATGGTCACGCACCTCTTCCAAGGCCGGCGTTGGCGCCGGCGCCGCCGGAGCATGCACCACGACTTCGCTGCGCGCCCGCACGTGGAGAACCTGGTGCGGCTCCTGGATCGTCACGAACGACACGGAGTTGCCGAAGTAGTCCTGGCGCACCCCGATTCGCTCGGGTGCCGGGTCGACGTCGAGAACGTGGGCGATGACGGTCTGTCGCTCGCATTCCCGCGGTCGCAGGTGCACCTTCATCTGCGACAGCGATGCGGTGGCGACGTAAGCGTAGGTCGTCGTGTGCGTCACCGAAAAGCGCATGGCGGTCACCAGGCCACCAACGGCACCGCATGCGTCAGGAAGACGCGCGTCAGCGTGTCCGAAAGGGTGCGCAGGTCCGAGTCGATCTGCTGCAGCAGGGCCTCCAGATGCGCCCGACGGCCGGCGGCATCCCACGCCACGAGCTCGTCGAGATCGGCGATCTGGATCCGCGCCGACGGTCGCGCCACCGCCCGCGCCACTCCGTCGCCCGGGCTGTCGGCACGCTGCGGCAAGCGCTCGACTGCCGCGGCGATGCGCCGCAGCTGGTAGGCGACCGATCGTGGATGACTGTCGTCGAGGAGCAGCAAGTCGATGACCAGAGCAGCGTGCACCGGCGCCTGGTAGCGCGACCGGTAGGTCATCGTGCTGGCGACGATGTCGAGCACCGCATCGAAGACCGCCGCCTCGTCGTCGCGCCGCGGGTGCACGACCGAGCGCAGGAGCTCGACCGTTGCCAGGCCCCGCTCGATGCGTCGCCCGGCCTCGAGAAACACCCAACCGAAGCCGCGCGGCATCGCCTCGCGCACCATGCCCGAAAACGATGCGATCGTGACGACGGCCTGGTCGAGGCGCTCGATCGCGACCGCCAGGCGCGGCGGCTGGGCGTCACCCGATCCATCGAGCTGCGCCGACAGGCGACTGAGGACCCGCCACGCGTCGAGCGACAGGCGGTCGCGCGTCAACCACGCGACCCGGTGCAACGAAGCCGCCGTCGAGCGCAGGCTCGTCTCGACGCTGCGATCGAAAAGGGTGGCGATGACCGTCCGCTCGGTGGCGTCGAGGCTGCGCCCGCCTGCCTTGCCGGTGACGCCGAGCGCGGGGAGGACGACGGCGGCGGCCGGCAGCGACTGTCCGGCCGCGGCGGGATCGTCGGCGATCGCGATCAACAGCCGGCGGCCGGCCCGCGTCTGGAAGTCGACGCGCTCGAGGTAGCGTCCGAGCCAGAATAGATTGTCCGCCACCCGACTCGGCAGCGCCGCGTCGCCGCGACGTACGCTGGGCACGCGCTCCTCGGCGCGCCGCACCACGGCGGCGTCGCGGCCGTCGTCCCCGAGCACCCACGTATCCTTGCTGCCGCCGCCGCTCTGCATCGACACGACCAATCCGTCGTCACTGTGCGACACCCGCGTAAGGCCACCCGGCAACACTTTGTAGCGATCCCCCGACGCCACTGCGTAGACGCGCATCGTCACGCGACGCGGCGCCAGTCCGCCGTCTTGCCAGACCGGTGCCACCGACAGCGACACTTGCTCCTGCGCGACGAACTCGTCGGGCCTCGACGCGATCCGCGCGGCGAGCGCGGCGCGGCCGTCGCCGTCGAGCTGAGCGCCGAAGATCGGCTCGCCGCCGCGGGCCGGAAACGTCGGCTTGACGACGAGACGATCGAGGTTGTCGAGCACGGTCTGTCGCGGCCCCTCCTGGCCGCACCACCACGTCGCGATCGACGGCATCCGCAGCGATTCCCCGAGCAGCGGCGGACAGAGCGTCTCGAGGAACGCCATCCAGGCCGCCGACTCGGTCACACCGCTGCCGAGCGCGTTGGCGACGGCGACGTTGCCGGCGCGCACGGCTTGCACCAGGCCCGGAACGCCGAGCGTCGACTCCTGATAGAGCTCGAGCGGGTCGCAGAAGACGTCGTCCTGGCGGCGCAGCACGACGTCGACGCGCGGCAGCCCGGTGAGCGTCTTGAGGAAGAGACGCTGGTCGCGCACGAGCAGATCGCCGCCCTCGACCAGGGCGATGCCGAGGTGACGCGCCAGATAGGCGTGCTCGAAGTAGGTCTCGTTGTAGGGACCCGACGTCAGCAAAACCACGCGCGGCACGTCGGTGTGCGGAGCGAGCCCGCCGAGCATGGCCCGATACGATTCGAAGAACGCCGCGTGGCGACGGACGCGACAATCGCGGAACAAGTCGGGCAGCGTACGCCGGAGGACGGCGCGGTTCTCGAGCGCGTACCCGGCGCCGGCCGGCGCCTGGGTGCGGTCGGCGATCACCCACCAGCGCCCGTCCTGCGAGCGGGCCAGGTCGGCCGCGTACACGTGCAAGAACGTGCCGTCCGGGGGGACGATTCCGTGACAGGGCCGCAGGAAGCCCGGATGGCCGAAGACGAGCTCGGGAGGCAGTAGGCCATCGGCGAGCAGCTGCTGCGGTCCGTAGACGTCGGCGACGATCCGATTGAGCAGCATGGCGCGCTGGACGATGGCCGCCTCGATCTCACGCCACTCCTGGGCCGGCACGACGAGTGGGATCGGATCCAGCTCCCACGGCCGGTTCATTCCGCGTGGATCCCCGTACACGTTGTACGTGACGCCGTTCTCGCGCAGCAGCCGCCGCCCCTGCTGCCAGCGGCGCTCGGCTTCCCGCGGGCCGAAGCCGGCGATCGCCTCGAGCACGTCGCGCCAGTGCGGCCGCAATCGTCGCGACTCGTCGCGCGCCTCGTCGTAGTGCCCGCCGACTTCGGGGTAGTCTCCCCAGCCGCGCGCGGCGGGCGCGGCGCCGGTCATGCCGGGTGCCGCCGCAGATCCAGCGTCAGCGGGAAGTGGCGGTCCGGCGCCAGGGTGGGAAGTGCCATCGAGCCGGGAGTATGCCCGAACGCCTCGAAGCGCGAAATCCGCCGCCCCTCGGCCTCGTTGGCATTCACCGGGAACGTCTCGTAGTTGCGGCCCGCCGGATGGGCCACGTGGTAGCGACAGCCGCCGATCGAGCGGCCGGTCTGGCGGTCGACCAGGTCGAAGACCAGCGGCGCGTGCACCGGGATCGTCGGATGCAGGCAGTTCGGCGGCTGCCAGGCGCGGTAGCGGACGCCCGCCACCCACTCGCCGTGGGTCCCCGTCGGATGCAACGGCACCGGGTACCCGTTGCACGCGAGCGTGTAGCGGTCGCCGACGAGGCCACGCACGAGCACCTGCATTCGCTCCACCGACGAGTCGACGTAGCGCGCCGTGCCGCCGCCGCCGGGCTCTTCGCCGAGCACGTTCCACGGCTCGAGCGCCTGCCGCAGCTCGATGACCACGCCGCGGTACGCGACCCGACCGTAGTGCGGGAAGCGGAACTCGGCGTGCGGCGCGAACCAATCGTGCTCGAAGCGGAGACCGGACTGACGCAGATCGTCGATCACCGTGCGGAAGTCCTCGAGCACGAAATGCGGCAGCATGAAGCGATCGTGGAGCTGGGTGCCCCACGCGGTGAAGCGGCTGGAATACGGCTTGCGCCAGAAGACCGAAATCAGCGCCCGCAACAACAGCTGCTGCACCAAGCTCATGCGCGCGTGCGGCGGCATCTCGAAGGCGCGCAGCTCGAGCAAGCCCAGCCGCCCGCTCGACGTCTCCGGCGCATAGAGCTTGTCGATGCAGAATTCGGCGCGATGGGTGTTGCCGGTGGCGTCGGTGAGAAGATGGCGGAAGAGCCGGTCGACGAGCCACGGCGCGCATGCCTCCTCGCCGGCGTCCGGGACCTGAGCGCAGGCGATCGTGAGCTCGTACAAGGCGTCGTGGCGCGCCTCGTCGATGCGCGGCGCCTGACTGGTTGGACCGATGAACAGGCCGGAAAACAGGTAGGACAACGACGGATGGTCGACCCAGTAGCCGATCAGGCTGCGCAACAGATCCGGGCGCCGCAACAGGGGACTGTCCGCCGGGGTAGCGCCACCGACGGTGACGTGATTGCCGCCACCGGTCCCCGTATGGCGACCGTCGAGCATGAACTTCTCCGTGCCGAGGCGGGCGAGGCGCGCTTCCTCGTAGAGCGCCGTCGTGTTCTCGACGAGCTCGGTCCAACGGGCGGACGGGTGGATGTTCACCTCGATGACACCGGGGTCGGGTGTGACGCTCAGCTTGCGCAGGCGCGGGTCGGCCGGCGGGCTGTAGCCCTCGACGACGATCGGTTGGCCGAGCTCGGCGGCCGTGTCCTCGAGCGCGCGCACCAGCGCAACGAAGTGCTCCGTCGCCCGTGCCGGCGGCAGGAACACATGGAGATTGCCGTTCCGCACCTCGAAGCAGATGGCGGTGCGCACGACCCAGGCGGCCGACTCGCCGCGCCGCGGCATGCGCTGTCCGCCGGCCTTCGCTTCCGCGGACACGGTCGCCCCCGAGCGCACGTTCAGCGCATCGCCCTTCGGCAGCTCCGCCGCGTCCGCCGTCGGGTCGGGCACCGTGATGTAGGGGAAGTCGCTCGGGTGGACCCAGGGCAGGCTCGCCAGGGGAAGCCGCAACCCGACGGGTGAGTCGCCGGGCATCAGCTCGAGGTCGCCGGTGCGCAGGTGCCAGGCGCTGCTCTTCCAGAGCACCGCGTCGCCGTCGCCTTCGGCATCGAGCGGCAAGACGTAGCCCACCACGGCCGACAGCCCGCGCTCGAAGACGCGACGCAGTCGCGCCCGATCCTCGGCCTCGCCCTTGCGGTCGGTAGCGTCCTTGGGCTCGACGTTGATCGGCAGGCGCCTCTCCTCGAGGCGGTAGTGAGCACTGTCCTCGAACGCCGGCAGCAGGAACTCGGCCGGCACGCCGAGACGCCCGGCAAGCGATTCGGCGAAACGCCGCGCCCCGTCGGTATCGGCCGCCCCGGTCGTCTCGGGATCGGCGAGCAGCGTGGAATCGCGCCAGAGGGGCTCGCCGTCCGCGCGCCAGAAGCAGTTGAGCGCCCACCGCGGGAGCGATTCGCCCGGGTACCATCGCCCCTGGCCGAAGTGCAGAAACGCGCCCGGAGCGAATCGCGCCGCCAGACGACGGAGCAGGTCCGAAGCGAGCTTCAACTTGGTCGGGCCGACGGCCGCCGTGTTCCACTCGGCACCGTCCATGTCGTCGATCGACACGAACGTCGGCTCGCCGCCCATGGTCAGGCGCACGTCGTCACGAACGAGGTGGGCATCGACCTGCTCGCCGACCGCGACGATGCGGTCCCACTCGGCGTCGTCGTAGGGCTTGGTCGTGCGCGGGATCTCGCGCACGCGCGTGACCTTCATCTCGTACGAGAAGCTCGACTCGCACGCCTCGACGGACCCGGTGATCGGCGCCGCAGTGCTCGGCTCCGGGGTCGCCGCCAGCGGGATGTGCCCCTCGCCGGCGAACAGGCCCGAGGTCGGGTCGAGACCGACCCAGCCGGCCCCCGGCAGGTACACCTCGGTCCACGCGTGCAGGTCGGTGAAGTCCTCGCTCGGCCCGCTCGGGCCGTCGAGCGATGCCACGTCGGCACGGAGCTGGATCAGGTAGCCCGACACGAAGCGAGCGGCGAGCCCGAGGTGGCGGAAGATCTGCACCAGCAGCCAGGCGCTGTCGCGGCCGGAGCCGCGCGCGAGATCGAGCGTTTGCTCGGGGGTCTGGATGCCCGGCTCGAGCCGAATCACATACTGGATCTCGGCGGCGAGGCGTCGGTTGAGCTCGACCAGGAAGTCGATCGTCGGGGTCGCCTCGCGACTGACTCCGGCGATCCACTGCGACAGCAGCGGCCCCGCCGGCGCCGGCTGCAGGAACGGACCGAGGTCACGCGCCAGCTCGGCGGCGTAGACGAAGGGGAAACGCTCGGCCTCTGGGTCGAGAAAGAAGTCGAACGGATTGACGATGATCATGTCGGCGACGAGGTCGACCTCGAACTCGAGACTCCGCACCTTGTCGGGAAAAACGAACCGCGCGAGGTAGTTGCTGTGCGGATCCTGCTGCCAATTGACGAAGTGCGGCCCGGGTCGCACGTGCAGCGAGTACGCCTCGATCGGCGTGCGCGAGTGCGGCGCCGGCCGTAGCCGCACGACGTGCGGCGTCACGGCGACCGGCCGGTCGTACTGGTAGGTGGTCTTGTGGTGCAGCGCGACGACGATCGACATGGGTGTCCTTCGGACCTCGAATTCGGGGCGGTGGAGGTAGCTTGTCCCTGTCGGCCGATGCAAGCAAGCCACGGGCCGGCGCAGGCGTCGACGGCCGCAGCCCGGCGCACACGCCAGCCACCGCCCGCACGGCGGGCAGTGCATGGAATTTCTGCAGCCTCCGAAGCCGTGCCCCGGGTAGCGGACGGCGTTTCTCTATGCTCCAAGGGGAGCGACGAGGAGCCCCTGCATGCCCATCGACGACCGAACCCCGGTGCTCGTCGGCGCCGCCGCCATCCAGCAACGCGAGGACGATCCGAGCCAGG
>CALJUJ010000141.1 GCA_937975525.1 uncultured bacterium | reverse complement strand
ATCGCACCGAAACCCTGGAGTACGTGCCGGCGTCGTTCTTCATCCGCGAGTACGTCCGACCGAAGTATGCCTGCCGCCACTGTGAGGACGGCGTCGTACAAGCCCCGATGCCGTACCGACCGATCGAAAAGGGGCGCCCCGAGCCCGGATTGCTCGCCCACGTCGTCACCGCGAAGTACGCAGACCATTCACCGCACTACCGCCAGGAGCAGATCTTTGCGCGCCATGAGATCTACGTGACACGGCGCACGCTGTCGGAGTGGAGCGGCGCGGTGGCGGATCTTCTGGAGCCGGTGGCCCGGACGATCTTTGCGCAGATCCTGGAGTCGCGCTGGATTCAGTCGGACGACACGCCGATCGAGGTCAGAGATCCGACCGAGAGCCCGCAGTATCGAAACGGGCACATGTGGGTGTACCGGGGCGAGCTGGGCGATGTCGGCTACGACTTCACCTGGAAGCGCAACCGCGACGGACCGAGCCGGATTCTCGAGGGCTACCGCGGCTATCTGCAGGCGGATGCGGCCCCGGCGTATGACGACATCTACGACAGCAACGAGCAGATCATCGAGGCGGGGTGCTGGGCGCACGCGCGGCGCTACTTCAAGGAAGCGGTGTCGAGTGCGGCGCTGCCGGCAACCCAGGTGCTGACCTGGATCGGTGAGCTGTACGGGATCGAGCGTCGGGCCAAGCGGGATAAGCTCGACGAGCAGGCACGTCTCGAACTGCGCCAGCGGCATGCGCGGCCCGTGCTTGCCAAGCTACACGCCTACCTGCTCGAGCAGCAGCTGGCAGCACTGCCGAAGAGCCCCATGGGCAAGGCGATCGGTTATGCGCTGCGGCAGTGGCGGGCGCTCGAGCGCTATACCGAGGACGGCGCGCTGGCGATCGACAACAACGGCGCCGAGCGGGCCATCAAGCCGCTGGTGATCGGTCGAAAGAACTGGCTGTTTACTGGCAGCGAGCCAGCGGCACATCGGACCGCCGTGCTGCTCACCCTGGTCAACACCTGCAAGGCGCACCAAGTCGATCCGTTCGTCTACCTGCGCGATGTGATCGAGCGGGTCTCGCGCCATCCGATGAGTCGCATCGACGAACTCACACCCCGGCGCTGGAAAGAACTTCGTTCGGCCTGAACCTTTCGTTCACTCGTCGCAGACGAGTGGGCGGAATCGTTTCCGCCCATAACCACTACCGAGCGCTGACGGCTGTGGCCGTCAAGGGCGGCGCTCCGCGCCGAGCGTAGCGATCCCTTTACGGCCGCAGACGGCTGCGCTACCCACGCCGCAATTGTGACGCCAACCTCGCCGTGTAGTTCGCCGCCCGCTTACCAAATATTGACAACTCGCGGAGGCCGAGCGAGCGAGCGCTGTCCAAGACGCGCCCTAACCCCCTAAAAAGAAAAGCGGAGGGGGAGGGATTCGAACCCCCGGGCGGTTGCCCGTCGCCGGATTTCAAGTGCGTCGGGGTTGGTACCGGCCTGCCCCGACCCGGGCCTCGGCGTCACTCCGTCTCAGCGAAATCGAGGCTCTTCGGAGGTGCTCCTCCCGCCTGATCACTGCGCATCCCGCCGGGTCCCTTCGAGTTGATTGGCAGAGTATTGGCAACTCATTCGCCCTGCCGCTTTAGCGAGCGATCTCCCCGCAAAAGCCGCCCGTTCAGTTGACGGCCAGGAGATCCCGTAGCGCCTGGATCACGCGTCCGGGGGCCCACTCCTGAATCATGTGGTCGGCGTCTCCCACGGCCTCTCGATGCACGAGCGACTCCTCCCCCAGAAGGTCCACAAAGCGGTCGGCGTACGGTTCGATGATGGACCCGTCGGGCTCCTTGCACACGTCGAACGGAGAGACCGAGCCGCTGCAAGAGGTGGAGCTGGAACACGGGGTC
>CALJUJ010000140.1 GCA_937975525.1 uncultured bacterium | reverse complement strand
GAAGGCTTGCCTTTGGCCATCGCTCGTGCGACTCAGCGTGCACCGCCGCGGCGGCAACGAAGACAAGGTGGGGAGGGTTTCGATGAGAGCTGTGATCGCACTGCTGCTGGCGTTCTGCATGACGTCGCCTGCGTTTGCCTACGACCTGCAGGATACCGTCGATGCACCCGATGCGGGGTTGCTGTCGTTCGAGCTGAACGACCCTTACGACATCCGCATCCAACCGTTCGGGTACATCCGCATCGGCTACGAGGCGGTCGAGAACGACGATCGTTTCGACTTCATCGGTCGCAACGACGGATTCATCCTCGACAACGCGCGGGTCGGCACCAAGGTGACCGTCGCCGACCAGTTGCGCTTCGTCTTCTCGGTCGAGGCAGCGAGTGACGTGGAGGCGGGCAACAACACGCCGATCGGCGAGATCGACGTTCGCCTGCGCGACGGGTTCATTCGCTGGGATCCGCTGTGGTTCGTCGGCATCCAGGCCGGTCAGTTCAAGGCGCCGTTCGCCGCCGAGGAGCTGCGCAGCACCGCGAACCTGCTGTTCGTGTCGCGTGCGGTCGGCCAGGAGGGCGTGCTGCCCGGTCGCGGTTTCGAGGAGGTCGGCGTCGGCGTCGACCGCCAACTCGGCGCGATGATCTCGTCGCCGAAGCCGCTGCCGATCTGGGACGCGTTCGCCGGCTCGTACTACCTGATGGTCGCCAACGGCAACGGCGACAACGAGCTTCTCAACGACAACGACAACGTCGCCGTATATGGCCGCGGCGAGCTGCACTACGACGACTTCGCCACGATCGGCGGCGCGTTCCTGGTCAACGACCGCACCGAGGGCGAGCTGCCGAACCTCACCGACGACGAGGACACCGGCTTCGCGGCCGACCTGACGCTGACGCCTTTCGGCTTCGATCTGATGTTCCAGTTCGTGCAGCTGGAGACGGAGTTCGACACGGTGGCGGCGGCGGTCGACCGCACGCAGCGCGCCTACCACGTGCAGATCGGCTACACCTTCGACACCCCCTATCTGACGCTCACGCCCGGCTACCGCTATGCGGTGCTCGATCCGTATGCCGACATCGACGGCGACACGGCGGGGCTCGACCTCGATGCCTTCAAGGTCGACTACCACACCCTGGGGATCCGCCTCGGCCATCTCGATCTGCCGATGTCGTTGCTGGTCAACTACACGTTCACCGACGAGAAGGAGCCCCGCGAGCTCGACAACGATCGCTTGCAGATCCTCGCCCAGGTCGAATTCTGATGAGCCTTCGACATCGCGGTTGGTGCGTGGCGGCGGGCGCGGCGCTCGCCGCCGTGCTGTGGTCGGCCTGCGGCGACTCGTCGGTGGAGGACGACGGCCGCGCCTCGGCGCGGCGGGTGGCGCATCGCTCCGAGCTGGTCGGCGGCGACCGGGCGCTCGGCGACATCGGCGACGTGCTGATGGAGAACGAGAAGATTCGCGTCGTCATCCAGCGTGAGGGTTTCTCGCGCGGCTTCGGCGTCTTCGGCGGCAGCCTGATCGATGCCGACCTGCGCCGGCCCAAGGAGGAGGGCGACAGCCTGAACGGTGCCGGCTTCGACCAGTTCGCCGAGCTGTTTCCGGCGTTCTTCGTCCAGGCCGTCGCGGTCGACGAGGTGCGCATCCTCGACGACGGCGAGGACGGCGGCCCGGCGCGGGTGATGGCGACCGGGCTCGCGGGCGACTTCCTCGAGCTCGCCGGCGTCCTCAACCGTGCCGTCACCGGCTCGAACCAGCAGTTCGACAACCCGAACAGTCCGCCGCGGATCCGCTACACGACGATCTACGAGCTGCAGCCGAAGACGCAGTACGTGACGACGCGTTTTCAGGTGGAGAACATCTCCAACCGTCCGCTCGAGTTTCCGGGCCGCGACTCGCGCTTTCTCTTGAATCTGCTCGGCCTGCCGCTCGAAGGGTTCACCGTGCCGATCGGCGACATCGCGCTCTTCGGCGCCACCAGCAAGGTGTTCATTCCCGGCGTCGGCTTCGACCTGCGCTTCGGCCTCGAGCGCGCCTACGCCCGCGACATCGACTTCCCTTCGTTCCCGGGCTTCGCCACGGAGTACGTCGCCGCCAAGGCCGACGGTATCAGCTACGGCCTCGCCGTCGACGAAAGCGACGACAACTACGTCTGGAACAAGCGCGACATCTACGCCGACGGACGCACGCCGATCACGCGTTCGTCGATCCTGATCCCGTTCGTCGCCAGCTCGTTCGTCGGCATCTTCTACGAGAACGCTCCGGCGACGCTCGCCGCGGGCGAGATGTTCGAGATCCAGAAGCATTTCATCATTGGCCGCGGCGACATCGGCTCGGTGCTCGACGAGATCCATTCGATGCGCGGGGTCGCCACCGGGCGCGTCGGCGGCCAGGTCTTCGACGCCGGCACGGGCGCCTTCGGCGAAGGCCTCAGTGCCGTCGTGTACCAAAGGCTCGCGGATGGCTCGCGGCGGTCGTTCACCCAGTACGATGTGCGCCAACAGGGCTTCTTCGGCGGCACGCTCGAGCCGGGTGAGTACAGCGTGAAGGTCGTCGGCGAAGGCCGCCCACCGACGGATTTCGTCGACTTCACGATCGCCGCCGGCGTGACCACGCCGGTGCGTGTCGTCTCCACTCCGCCGGGGCGGATCTTCGTTCGCGTCGTCGACGGCAACGGCGTCGCGCTACCGGCCAAGGCGACCGCCGTCGGCCGCTACGATCCGGCGTTCGCCGGCGAGCTCACGCCGAGCTTCCTGTTCGACCTCGAGGCCGGCGAGGAGTTCCGCAGCACCGACCTCGTCGAGGACGACCCGAGCGATCCGAGCACGCTCGAGTTCATCGAAGCCGTCGCCTTCACGGCGGACGGCACCGCCGAGCTGCTCGTACGGCCGGGGACCTACGACGTCGTCACCAGCCGGGGACCCGAGTACGACCTGGCGCGCTCCACCGTGAGTGTGCGTTCCGGCGAGACGAGCAGTCTCGTGCACCTGCTGCGACGCGTCGTCGACACGCGCGGCTGGGTCGCGCTCGACTCGCACGTGCACAGCAAGCAGAGCATCGACTCGGGCATGGACCTCGACGAGCGCGTCACCGCGCTCGCCGCCGAGGGCGTCGAGGTGCCGGTGGCGACGGACCACAACTTCGTCACCGACTATGCGCCCGTCGTCGCGCGCAACGCCCTCGAGCCATGGCTGCATCCGGTCGTCGGGATCGAGATGACGACGCTCGAGTCCGGCCATTTCAACGGATACCCGCTGCGTTACGAGGTCGGCGAGATCACCAAGGGGTCGTTCGAATGGGCGCGGCGGCCACCACAGTGCGTGTTCAACGATCTGCGCGATCTCGGTAGCGCCGGGCCCGACGAGATGATCCTCCAGGTGAACCACCCGCGCGACGACCTGCTCGGCTACTTCACCCAATACGGTCGCGACCCGCTCACCCACGACCAGCTGCCGACCGACTTCCTCGATCGGTTCACGACGCCGGGCGGCCCGGCCTTCATCTATCCGCCGATCCCGGAGGATCCGAACGATCGCAGTTTCCAGGCGTATCAGGATTGTCCCTGGACCGAAGAAGAGG
>CALJUJ010000139.1 GCA_937975525.1 uncultured bacterium | reverse complement strand
CTGCCTTCGAGATGGGGACGCAGTCGCTCGCGCATCGGAGCGGCTATAGCGCGGATGGCGGACACACCCCAAGCCATCGAGGAAGGAGTCGTTGTCTCGGTTCGGTTCGCATCGGTTCGCGAGCCCGATCCGACAGCCGACCGAGGCGCCACGGGGGTGCGGCGAACGAAGCAACCTGTAGTAGGGGGATTGCTTGGAAGACTGTAGTAAGTCTTAATCGAATCTAAACGAATGGAGGTGCAGCATGAAGCCACTTGCGATCCTGGGCCCAGCGCTCGTCGTCGTCTTCGCCGTCGCTCCCTCGGGAGCGGCCGTGCCGCCGCGGCCTACGCCGGTGCCGCCTTGCGGCAACGGGCTGCTCGATTGGGACGAGGAGTGTGACGACGGCAATCACGACCTCGGCGACGACTGCCCGGCGCTCGCCGGCGGCGACTGCCGCTACAGCACGGCGGGGGTGTTGATCCCCGGCGACCCGCGCCAGCGTCGGGTGCGCGAGCTCGGCTGCCTGCTGGAGTGGTACGTCGTCAACCCCGACCAGCCCGTGGGGCGCTCGGGGCTACCCGACGCGCGGCAGGTCTGTCGCGACCAGGATCCGCGGTGCGACTTCAATCCGCAGCCGGGGCGTTGCGCGTTTCGCGTGGTCGCCTGTTTGAACAACGAGGACGTTCGCCTACCCGACTGCAGGCCTGCCGGGGTATCGGGGCTGCGCGTGTTGCGGCCACGGCCATCGACGAATCCACGCCGGGCGCTACGCAACGAGAACTTCGAAGCGCTCGCCCATGCCGTGGACCATCTGCACGATCCCGGCGATCCGCAGAGCGGCCATTCGATCGCGCCGGCGCTGCCGCCGCGCGAGCGCAACCACTGCAGCGCTCCGTTCGTCGTGCGTGTCGACCGCGGCCGTCGTCGCAGCGCCGCGGAGAGGCTTGCCGTCGAGGTGTGGGACTGGGAATCGCAGCCGCGCCAGCGCTTGCGCGCGCAGCTGGACCTACGCTGCCGAAGCTGACTCGGGGCGGCGTCGGAGCTCGCGTCCGACCGATCCAGCGTGCGCCGAACGGTGGTGGGTCACGCCGCGATGCGGCGGACAGTCCCCATCTTGCCCTGATGAGAACCAGGCGGAGGCACGTCCCCTGCCAGCGTAGGCTGTCGGGGAAGGCTTGCCTTTGGCCATCGCTCGTGCGACTCAGCGTGCACCGCCGCGGCGGC
>CALJUJ010000138.1 GCA_937975525.1 uncultured bacterium | reverse complement strand
TTCCTGCAGTACCCCGACGGGGTCGTCCGCATCCCCGGCTCGGGCAATGACGCGATGGTCCAGAGCCGTCTGACACCGGGACCGGCGAACATCTCGGCGACCCCGAACGACCTCGACTACGCGCTCCGCTACGTCGCATTCTCTCCGGATTTCTCGGCGATCACGCCGGGCAATCTGGTGGCTGTCGAGTTCGACGTTTGTGAAGGCGCGGTCGCTCCGGCGATCACGGACTTCTCCTGCGTCGTCGAGGACGCCGCCGACACCGGGTTCGGTGCGGTCACCGGCGCAACCTGTACGCCGGCGTTCTGAGTACACGGGATAATGAGGGTGGCACCCATGAGTTCCCTGCGAAATGCGCTGGCCTGCAGCCTGGGCCTGTCGATGCTCCTCGGGGCGTCGGCAGCCCAGGCGCAGTGCCCGGGCGATTGTGACGAGAACGCGACCGTGTCGATGGGCGAGGTGGTCACGTGCTCGATGATCTTCCTCGACCGAAAAGAGCTCACCGAGTGTCCGAATGCCGACTCGAACGGCGACGGACGCGTGCCGATCAGCGACGTCGTGCGTTGCGCCGGTTCGTTCCTCTTCGGCTGTCCGAGCCAGCCACCGACGCCAACCCCGACGCCGACGACGGTGCCGACGAACCCGCCGGTACCCCCGCCGGCCACCTCGCCGCCGCCGCCGACTGCCACGCCACCGCCCACGGCTACGGCGACCGCATCGCCGACGGCGACACCGACCGTGAGCCTCGCCTGCGGCAACGGGGTGCTCGAAGCCGACGAAACCTGCACGAGCTGCCCCGCGGATTGCGAGGTCCAGCCGTGCACGCCGAGCACCGGCAAGACGACGTTCCTGGCGTTCTTCTCCGCCAGTCGCGGCGTGACCGCCGTGTCGGTCGACTTCAACTACCGGAGCGATCTGCTGCAGATCCCCGGCAGCCGCAACGAATCCACCGTGCGGGCGCGGGTGACCGGCCTGCCGGCGGGCGGACAGACGATCATCAACGATCGTGACTACGGCGTCCGCATCGTCAAATCACGCACCGAAGCGCTTCCCGAAGGCGAGCTGTTCGCGATCGAGTTCGATCGCTGCACGGGTGCCGCCGAGGCTACGTTGGACGACGTCGCCTGCGTCATCGCCAGCTGCTCCGACGAGTTCTCGCTGCCGGTCGACGATTGCCTCTGCACGGTCATGACGCCCTGACGGCGTCGTCGCCACGAACCGGGAGCCGTGGTCGCCGGACGGCCACGGCTCCCACCTTCTCGGGTTGGAACATGCATCTTCGTCTCGCTGTCGTTCTTCTCGCCGCCTTGGTCCTCGGATGCGGCGACGACTCCTCCGGCCAGCCCTTCACGAATTGCGGCAACGGCGTCGTCGACGGCGGCGAGGCTTGCGACGACGGCCTCCATTGTCTCGGGGGCGCCAACGTCGGTCAGTCCTGCACCTCCGACGACGACTGCCCCGATGGCTCGTGCCGGCCGCGCGACGAGGACGAATGCCTGGGAACCTGCCAGCTCAACGTCTGCGGCGACGGGTTGATCAATCCCGCCGCCGAAGAGTGCGATTTGAACCGACTCGCCGGCCGCTCCTGCACGAGCTTCGGTCTCGGCAGCGGCACCCTGACCTGCAGTGCCGAGTGCACGTTCGACACGAGCGGCTGCGGCCCTGCCTTCACGCCGACGCCGACGCGCACGGACACGCCGACGCCCACCCAAACCTCGACCCCCGCGGGCACCAACACGCCGACGCCCACGGCGACCGCCACGCCGACGGCGACCGCGACGGCCACGGCGACCGCGACGCCGCCGCCTCTATGCGGCAACGGCAGCATCGACCCCGGCGAGACTTGCGACGACGGAAATCGCAACGACGACGATGCCTGCCCCGACACGTGCGTGATCGCGACGTGCACGGCGACGGAAGCGCGTGTCGCGGCGGCCGTCACGCTCGCCTCCGATTTCACGGTGTCGTCGACGACGATCCTGCTGAAGTATCCCGATGGTGACGTGGGCATCCCCGGCATCCGCAACGAGCCGACGGTCAACCAGCGGGTGACGGGCACGCCCGCAGGTGCGTTCGTCGTGCGCAATGACCTCGATCACGCCCTCCGCGTCGTCCTGTCGCGGGCTCCGGAGATCCCGCTCGGCGACGTGTTCACCGTGACCTTCGACGCGTGCGAGGGGGGCAATCCCGTGACCGCCGACGCGTTCGAGTGCAAGGTCGTCGATGCGACGGATCCGTTCTCGCTTCCGGTCGCAGCGACGTGTACGGTCCGGCTCAACTAGGAGGAACCATGCGTTCTGTCTCGCTGCTTGCGTTGCTCGCTGTCGTTGTTTCCGCCTCCGGTGCCATAGGCGATGTCGCCGTCGACGTCGTTCCGACTGCCGCGGCCAAACCGGCCGGCGAGCCTACCGTGGCTCCGTCCTGCGAGGCACGAGAAGAGCCGCTGGTCGTCGCCGTCTTCGTGAAGCCACCGGAGGGTTCGGGCATCTCCACGGCGGTCTTCGAGCTCTCGTACGACGCGGAGAAGCTCGCCATTCCCGGTCATCGCAACGACGAGTCGGTCAAGGAACGCTTCGACGGTTTTCCCCAAGGTGCGATCAGCGCCGTCAACGACATGGACGGTGCGATGAAGGTGGTCGTCACCGGAACCAAGGCGCTGCCGCGACGTAAGCCGCTGTTCACGATTCGCTTCGACGTCTGCGCAGGGGCGAAGCAAGCAAGTGCGGCCGACCTCACGTGCAAGGTGGGTAGCTGTGTGGCCATGACCACCCCCGTCGACGGCTGCACGTGCCGGGTGGAGCCTGCCGAGGCGGAGAAGGAAGAGGCCGCGCCGCCCGCGCCGGCAGAGAACGGCTCCGCCGACGCGGCGGACTGATCCCGCGCGTTCAGCGCGGGCGGAGCCGCACGTAGGCGCGCAGGCCGATCGCCGCCAGGAGCGCGCCGGTCGGGAGCCAGTAGCCGGGTGCCTGGGTCAGAGCGCGCGGCAGGTACGACTGCAAGAAGAGAAACCAGAGGTAGTAGACGCCGAAGGTGTGCAGGCGCCGCCACGCGACGGGGCCGAGCGCAGCCACCGCGCGGTCGTTGGACGTCGCCGCCATCGCACCGATCAGGACGAAGGCGAAGCCCCCGAAGATCAAGGTCACCGCCGACAGCCCGGCGACGAACTCGGCCGAGACGCCAGCCAACGCGATCAGCGCCAGCAGGTGCACGAAATGGGAGTAGGCGAACGTCACGCCGAGGTAGCGTCGGTTGCGCAGGAGCCAGCGACTGAAGTCGTTGCGCCAGACGGCGCGCAGCGACGAGGCGGCGAATACCGCGCAGAAGAGAGTCACCGAGGTCTGTGCCGTCAGCCGGATGACGGCGCGGATGCTCTCCTCCGACCCATCGACCGTCAACGCGCGTGCGGCGAACGCGATGGTCAGCATCACGACTCCCTTGTGCGTCAACGACCAACCCGAAAACGCCCCTTTCGATCCCTGCATCGATCCCTCCTGGCTCGGAGTTCCTCGCACGGCGCGCGGTCGGGGAAAAGCTTCGCGATTCGACGATCGTCGCCGAAGGAAGTTGACATCCTTCGTGGCTGGCGTACCACGGGCGCATGAAGCGACCTCGCCTGACGATCATCCTCGGACTGATGGCCGCCGCGTCGGCGGCGATGGCACAAAGCGTCGAGAGCTCCGGCGGTGTCGTCTTCCGTGGCGCGGTCGACCCCGGGTCACAGGCGGGAGCGCAGCTCGATAGCTACCTGCTGCTCGGACAGGTGGGTGTCGGCAAGGACGGCATGCTCGTTCTCCGCTCCACGGACGGCGTGCCGGCGCGCATCGTCGAGTCGATCCGGGCGGCAGTCGCCGCCGAGAACGCGGAGCGCCGAGCACGCGTCCGGGAAGCTTCAACCGAGGAAGGCGACGATGCGGCGCAACGGCTCGCCGCCGAATGGCGGGCGGCAGCGCAACCATCATGGTGGGTGCAGACCGACGAGGGGCGCTGGCAACAGGGCCCGCTGCGCTGACTCGACGTCAACAGAGGACGAGCTGATCGCCCGGCTGCGGCGGCTTCCGGAACGCGGCAACGCTCGCTTCCGGAAGACTCCGGTCGAGGCCGTGCCGTCGCGCGGCGACCTTGAAGAGCGCCGCGATCTGTTGCGCATGCGCACCTTCCCCGCGCATGCGCCGCCCGAATCGCGTGTCACTCATGCGTCCGTCGCGACAGGAGCGGATGCGGTGGAGGATGCGCTGCCGGCGGTGGGGAGACTGGAAGAGCAGCCAGAACGTGAACAGT